>JAOUAE010000152.1 GCA_029861085.1 Candidatus Nitrosopumilus sp.
ATTGAGAATCATATCCTGTCTTTAAATCTAAAAATTCTCAAAATATTGCACTTGAGAAAATTAATTTGGATTATGTTTGCAGCATTAATGATAATAATTCCATTACAATCAATTGCATTTGCAGAGTCAACTTATGACATTAACATCCCTTCTGGTTCTGCTGACAAGGATTCCCCGTTTCATTGGTCAAGTGAGAAGGATGGCGATACCTCAGGATTTATTGAGATCATAGTAAATGATACAGTTTTTTGGAAAAATGGAGACACGGTTACTCATACTGTTACTTCTGGAACCCCTCTAAATGGACCTGATGGAATATTTGATAGTGGTAAGATGGGTCCAGGAAAATTCTTTGTACAAAAGTTCACACAAGTAGGGGAGTTTCCATATTACTGTACCCTTCATCCGTGGAGAACAGGTCTTGTAACTGTAGTTACTGGTCATAGTTATCTGCCTAATGTTGGCTCTGACTTTGGAGATGGCGCTAATGTCTTTGATTTGGAATACAAGTTCAATCGATTAGTTGACCGTGCAAGTATTGATGAAAGTACAAAATCAATTTCTTTTGAATTAAAGGGAAATACGATAAACGATGATAATACATTAACTTTGTTTCTTCCATCTACTTTGATCAGTGGAATATCTTCGGTATCTATCGATGGAGCCATGACAGTAGAATTTACCCAAGAATTTGAGGATGAAATTACTGTACTGGTAATTAATGAGGTTCCTTCTGATGCAAAATCAGTCACCATAACTGGAACCACAATAGTTCCAGAATTTGGAACAATTACTGCAATGATATTGGCAGTTGCAACAATATCAATAATTGCAATTTCTGCAAGATCAAGACTTAACATCATGCCAAGAATCTAGACAAATTGTTTCTTTTTTTCTTTTTTATTTTAAACCAAGTTCCACGTGGGTCCAGAATATTCGCACTAAACTATACCCACAGCACATCATGCATGGGGATATAGTTAGAGGGATTTATTTTGCACTATTCAAAGTGGTTCAAATTTGACTAGGAGCACAATACGTCTGGGGATATAGTTAGGGTGTTTAGTTTAGGACCCACGTGGAACTAGAAAATACATTCTAAAGTTATCCAAAAAAATTATCCAAGTTTTAGAAAAAAAATGGCTAACAACCATAATTGGTTTTTCTGTTTTTGTGAGGGTTGCAACTCTTACAGTCCAAAAGATATTTGTTTTCCGGGCAATAATCACGGAATTGTTTTTTTATTTTGTTGCAACTATTCCAATTAATCGTAAACACTAAAGAACTTTTCAGGATTATGGATTTTCGGGAATTGCAACCCAAAATGGGAAATTACCTACACTAATCCTATCCATTATTTCCAGACTTTTAACATCGATTATCACAACTTCGTTTGTCTGAGTCACACCCACAAGCAGTTTGGTTCCACTGGAATCAGTTCTCAATCCGTGAGGCCCACTGCCTACAGTTATCTGCTTTATTACCTCAAGTGATGTAGTGTCAATTACACTGATCTTGTTATCTCCAATTCCTGAGACAAATATTTTGTTTCCTGTAGGTGGAATGTCAATACCGTGATGTCCTTGACTGACAGGGATTCGTTTGATTATCTCCTTATCATCTAGATCAACTACTGCAATGTCGTTGCTTCCAATGTTGGTTACAAATAGCGTATTGCCATCAGGAGTTATGTCGAGATTGTGTGGCAGATTTCCAACTTGTATGGAATCTGTTTTTTCCAATGACTCAACATCTATGATTGCAATTTCATCCTCGCCCTGTATTGTCACAAAAGCCTCCAGTCCGTCTGGATGAAACACTATGTTATGCGGTACATCTCCAACTGGAATGTCCTTTACAACATCCAATGTGTCAAGATTGATCACACTTATCGTTCCAGAATTCTCGTTAGCAACAAATGCTATATTTCCAGTATGATGAATTTTCACCCCCTTTGGTGTCTTTCCTACCTTGATGTCTTTGAGATACTCTCCTGATTCCATATCAAATGCATGTATCGTGTCACTTTGACTGCTCGTTGCCAGCAACAAAGAGCCATCAGAGGATGTGGCAAGATACGTCATGTTTGGTCCTGCCTCCCATTTCTCTGAGGAGAAAATTTCTGAGATTTTATCATCTCCCTGTAGTGTGATGTATGCTTTGTTTTTTACATCTGGTGGCATTACAATCATAGGATATGGATCATACGTGGATGCCCATCCAAAGTCCATCAGTCTCTGTGTATGCTCAGATTTTATACAGGCAGGTTTCAAATCCCAAGACTTGAAGACTAGGGAATAATCGGGATTACATTTGATGTCGTAGGGCTTTACTCCTTCTTCTATCTGCACCCTGGGGCTTGGTACTTTGCGTTCGGACTCTAGTACGGTTATACTTCTCTCCACCCATGGATGAAGTGTACAATAGTATGTGTATTGACCAGGCTCTGAAAAAGTAAATGACCAGGATTCTTGTGGGTTGATAATTCCGCTGTCAAAGAATCCATCAGGCTTTCCTTCAGATTCTTTTAGTTGTTTGACCAAAGATGTTCCCTTGCCACTGGTAACAGTATGGGGTGAAGAATCTTCATTGGTCCAAGTTATGACATCTCCAACATTTACAGAATGGCTTCTTGGTACATACAAGTCAATGGCGCTTCTCAGACCTGGAATATGATCATCTTGAGGAATTGGAATTGTAAAATGTGATGCATCTACTTCAGTAATCATATAAACAGAAAATAATGCAATTAGGGTTAATACAAAAAGTAACTTTATCATCATATGTAGTTCATGTCCATACTACTTAATTTAAGACTAGAGGTAACAACAGAAATTATTATTTTGGTTTTTCAATTATGTGTTTGATTTGACTCCATTTTTACACTCAAAGTTTGATTTGTATGAATCAAAATGAAAACCAATCTATTTTCAATTATTCTATAATACAACTAGTCTCTCTTATTTGTTGCAATTAGATCATGCGATTCTAAATCATAAGACATTTTGTATACTTCCTGAAAACCCCCAGAAGAGTATCCACCAACATAGATTATCTTGTTTGAGTGATCAAGAGCAAAGCTTGTAACTGTCAAATCTATATCTGGAATATTTTCCCACGATTCGCCAATGTCATCTGACTTGACCAGTCCGAATGTGTCAACAGAACCAAACAGTGTTCCTTGTTCATCAAAAGACAAAGCAAATACGTTCAATCCCTTGTATGAAACATGACTCCAAGTTTCTCCAGCATCGTTTGTTTTGTAGATTCCATTTGCAGTCCCCGCAAAGATAATGTTAGAATCATGAGGTGAGATTGTCAAGGCAGAAATTGGTTCAGGATAGTCTATTGTACTCCACGTTTTTCCTCCATCATTTGTTTTGAATAATCCTCTGTTTCCACTGTCAAATCCCATGATCAAATTGGGATCAGTTTTGCCAACTGCCATGGCGTGAAAATCTACGGGGGGGGGGTCCAACACTGTTGCAACTTGCTGCCAAGTGATTCCGCCATCC
>JAOUAE010000153.1 GCA_029861085.1 Candidatus Nitrosopumilus sp.
ATGAATGAAAACTAGCTAATAACAGATCTAGTGGAATCCATCCGGTCCATACACTCCACTGTATGGAACCCTCAAGTTTTGGGTTTCATAGGTGATGTTTTTTGTGTATGTTACAGGATGACTCATCACTATTGCCATTTTTCTTCTGGAAGTATTTGGTCACAACTATCTAAAATCTTTATCGAATTAAAATTCAAAAAGACATCAGGGTTCGACACAAAATGCAGGCGAATCCGACCGTGTCACACACTGATCACTATCGAATCCTAGAAAATAACGCAGAAAGTTACTGGAGTACTTTCAAACTCCTTTCAATTTTTTTTCAGATTTTGATACAATACTATTCAAGAATCAAAATTGAATGGAACCCACGCTACAAGGCTTTACTTAGACACAAGCCACAAAATAAGCTGAGATTTAGGGTTCAAATTTGGGTGGGAGTACAACGTGCAAGGGTATATAGTTGGAGGGATTTATTTTGCACTACTCTAGATTTTGATTAATTATTGATTTTTACAAGTTATTTTAGATCTATCATTTTGGTTCAATTTTTTAGGAATGTTGATGGTCATTTGATCATCAAATGATTAATCTTTATCGAAATAGTGGAGTTGTAATTCATAATATTGGACATGCCAGCATACTATTCGTTAAAGTTCTAAAGATCAGTTAATTCTTCCCCAAAGCCATACATACATCCCATGGGCTAACCACCCTGTCCTCGTGGAGTACCAACGGCTGGGACATGTCATACATTATTTTGGAAATTTCTGTCAGATTCAAGTCCTCTGAAACTGTTTTGGCCTCATCAAGGGATACAACGCTAACTGGAATGTCTAAAAAATTATCATTGCCAAGAAGGTAATCAAACTTTTCTATCGATTCAATGATGATTCTGTCATTGATGAACTGGTTTGTTCCCTCAAGCAGTATCTTTCGAGTTTTGTTTTCAAGCATCAGCTTCATAATATCTCCAAAAGTAGCATCCTTATCAAAAGTCACAATCTTCCTTTTGGGAATCTCAGACATGCGAGATTCGATATTATTGTCAATCCCAATTTCTAGCAATTTTTTTACAGAAATGACAGAATAATCATCGTTTCCCATATCGATTATGGCAAATGCCCTTTTAGCGTTTTTCCAAATAGAAATTAATTCCTCAAGACTTGTATCTGCAGTAACCACGTTAAGTCGATTGTCCGCAATATCTCCAACCTGTTTCATCTCAAAGAAATCAGAAGAGGGGTTTTTGTACACTCCCTGAATTATTTCCCTTCCTCCTATCACCCCTATTGGCCTAGTGCCGTCTCGTACCACCACGGAATCCGTAAATGTCTCCAGATACTGGACAAGCATCCCAGTGACGACCTTGACTTTGGCATTTTTTCTAACATTTACGCATGGAGTTGATGTGAGCGAGTTTTGTAACAGATCACTTAGTGGGCGTTTGGAAATAATTGAATTGGGTTCGGCCAAGATGAATGATTTTGATGCATGATCAACGTATTTGAAACAAAGTCTCCAGAATCAATATTGAAAATCAGTATGCTTAATTAAAAAATCAGTTAATAAAAACAGTCATGCAAGAATCCGACAAAAAAGAAGAAGATGCTCATCCACTGAAAAGTAAGATTCAAGAGTTGCTAGTCTCAACAGGAATTGAAAATACTGCATGCTATGACAAGATGCTGGATTACACCATTGAAATATTTGAAACTCAAGGACTGGGACAGGATTACTATGGATATCATAACATCGACCACGAGTTAGAGGTCACATACATTACATTACTTGCAGCATCATGGGAGAAAAAGCTGCAAAAATTGAATCAGAGTGACATCGAATACCTTTACGCTGCCGCATTGTTTCATGACTTTGATCCCCAAAAATCAGTTGACAGGCCACATGAGGAAAGTGTAATACGATTTATTTCACTAGATAAAGAATTAAAAAAATTAATTGATGAGGCAGGACTTGACATTGAAATCATTACCGCACTTATTCTAAGAACCTCGTATCCCTGGACAGGGGAATTCAAGGAAAAACCCGAAATGCAAATGAAAGAATGTTTCCAACGCTCAGAGATAACAAAGGACAATCATGAAAGACAATCACACTATGAGGAATTGGGATGGTTTTTGTCAGTAGCTGACAGGATTGGAGGATATGCCATAGGTGATTTTTCTGTAGCCATGGAAAAGGCAAAGAAAAATGCTCATGCGTTTGCCTGGCATCAATCAACCATCGTGAGGATGTCTGTGAACTTTTTTGAAACCTTGCTTAACAACGAATCCCAGATGTGCAGACGAGTCTTGCATGCATTACCCGAGGAAACGAGAAAAAATTTCATGAATACAGTGCTTGCATTTATGAAACTTCGTCAGGATGAGATTCGAATTGAATCAAAGTTTGAGTACGAGAACCAGAAATTCCAGACAAGGGTTGATTCTCTGAAGGAAAGGGGTTCAGATGAGTTCATAGATGCTCTGACATCAATTTACAAAGAGTTACCTCAACCACTACAATTACAAAAGTCAGGATTTGCAAAATCTGTTTTAGATCCAAATACAATTGTAACAACTCTTAGGCTAAGTAATGATGATAATACCATAGTTGGATATGCAAAAGGAGGGCCGCTTGAAAATTATCATCTCTATGCTGGAATTGATGACGAGAATTTTGGGAAACAAAATACCGTATTTTTGGAACCTATTGCAATGAAGCTTGGTTATTGGGGACTGGGTGGGGGTACCAGACTCAGAAAAGTATTCTCGTTATTAGCAAATACAAAAAGATACAGGTATCTGACAAGTTTTGCATTACGTGATTTAATTCAAAAAAGGATGGGTTCCGAAAACGTAGAGTTTGTTGCAATGCTTGATCCAGAGCACTGGGATTATTACAGAGTGGATCTTTTTGGCGGAATTGTTTGATTCAATATGATTAACCATGTGTTGGATTTACCAAAATCAGATACAAGTTCAAAATAGAAGTCTATTTGCCGTTTAATCATAGCAACAACCTGTATCTTTTCGGTTATTTCGGAGAGTTTCGGAAAAGTTTCGGAAAAATCACATCATTAAATTCAAGACCCACGTGGAACTGCGTTGAACTATAAAAAAACAAAAAAACGGATTTGTGTGTTTGAGATTAGTTTTCTTGGTCTAAGAGAATTCCCAGTTTTTTAATTGTCATCTCTTCTTGCTTGAGATGTTTTTTCAAAAGATTCTGATGATCACGTCTGTGCTTTTGAAATACTTGACGTAGTTTTCCTCTTTTTTGCATTATGAATATCGATTTTTATTGTCATGATCCTATAATCTCCAATTTGATTTAACGGGCAAATTTTGTTCATTGTGGGTTATCAATAACAAGAGAAGCGCAGAGAGAGGGATTTGAACCCCCGTATGCTTGCGCACACAGGCTCTCAAGGCCCGCGCCCTACCGAGCTAGGCGACCTCTGCAGAAATTCTTGGATAATAGTGATTAAAATCTGTTG
>JAOUAE010000154.1 GCA_029861085.1 Candidatus Nitrosopumilus sp.
ATGATGTTGATCTGATAATGATGACAAAAACAAAAATCACTTCCAGTTATGAAAAACTACACTATCAAAGCACAATTGAAAATGTGTTTAGAAATGCGCTTTGTCCAATTCTAATTCTGTAATTCAAATAAAAATTAATTTTATATCTAGATAAAATCAAGGATAGTGGTAAAATCAAAACTAGAACTAGAGAATTTAATCTGAATGCAGACAGGAAGAGGTTTTGGTTGGGAAGGATTGAATCAATAAATGAGAAAATAATGAATGAGTCGATGCCGCTAACATTTAATCTATTAACACGAAAACAAATATGATCATTAAATTACTAACAAGAGGTTGGAAGAAATTGTACCTAAATTATTAGGAAGTATAGGAATTAGTATTGAAATTGTAGGGTTTTTATTTATTCTTTGGTTTTGGCGTGTTCCAACTTATCCTGCATTAAATAGGTGGTTTCAATTTCAAAAAATATGCAAGTTTTTTTCGGGAACAAAACGATACGAAAAACGACTTACAGACATTGTTGTTTATGATAAAGATGAAAAAGAAATTGGACCAAGTCATATTCTCCGCAACGAGGATCCTATAGTTCCTAGAACCTTTATTCCTTTTTGGAATCGCATGAAGTGGTTAGGATTTGCTTTAGTACTTTTAGGTCTATTTCTTCAAATCATTCAAAATTGGATGTAACTATTTCTCAAACAACCTAATCATTATCTTGTTCTCTCAAATCATAGCACAAACCTAGGCACAAAAGGGGGGGATTCTATTTTTACAGATTATCTGTAATCTGTTGGGTAAATTCGGTGGTAGTCTTCTCACCACCCATATCCTTGGTTTTAACACCAGATTTTACCAAATCAAATATTGTTGATTCTAACTTTTGTCCCACTTCAAAACATTTTGAGTCATTGTGTTTGGCACCAAGCCAATCAAACATCATTTTGATAGAGAGTAAAAATGATGAAGGATTTGCAATATTTTTTCCTGCAATATCAAATGCAGCTCCATGAACAGGTTCAAACAATGCAAAATTATCCCCAATATTTGCAGCTGGTGCCATCCCCAATCCTCCCACAACCTGAGAGGATTCATCAGAGAGAATATCACCAAACAAATTTGTGGTAACTATAACATCAAATTTTTCAGGTTGACGGATTAAATTCATTGCACATGCATCAACATACATCTGCTCAAATGAGACATCAGGATAATCTTTTGAAACATCAGTACAGGCTTTTGCAAATAACCCATCAGTTATTCTCATTACATTTGATTTATGAACACATGTAACCTTTTTCTTTAAATTTCGTTGCATTGCAGCTTCAAATGCATATCTTGCAATTCTTTTTGATGCATCCTCAGAAATTATTCTCAATGCAACTGCGGCATTTCCTACGCTGAATTCTTTGCCGGTGTAAAGATCTTCGGTATTTTCTCGAACTATTACCATATCAATGTCATCACGTAACGCAGGCATGTGAGGGTATGACTTTGCAGGTCTAATATTGGCATAAAGGTCAAGCATTCTTCTTAGCACAACTATGACATCAGCTGCACTCTCGCCTACGGGAGCTTTCAAGCATGCGTCAGACTGCTTAATCGCATCAACTGTCTCATTAGGAAGTGCCTTTCCTGTTTGCTCAAGGGCTTTGTCTCCAGCAGATAATTTTGTGATTTCAAATTTCAAATCAAGTTTGTCATTAATCGTGTTTAACACAGAAATTGCAGATTCTGATAATTCTGGCCCAATTCCATCTCCGGTAATTAACGAAATTTTATACATTATACCACTTTACAATTAAGAGAATTTTAGGATTTAGCTTATCTGTTTTTCTTTTAGCATCTTTTTGAGCATGATTCTATTGATGCCATCAATTACAGCCTGAACACTAGTAGTCACAATATCTTCCCCAACAGATTTTGCAGAAATACTATTTCCCTGTGCATCCTCAACAACTATGGTAACCTCACATAATGCAGTGGAACCGCCTGAGATAGATGCCAGACCATAGTCTTTGATTCTTAATTCCGAAATCTTTCCAGTAATCTTTTGGATTGCATTTAGTGCTGCATCGACAGGACCAACACCATAGTCAGTTCCGATAAAGTCCTTTCCATCAATGTTTAACTTTACAAATGCATATGGCATTGTTCCAATGCCAGTAGATACCGAAAATCCAGTTAGTTGCACAATTCTCTTGATTCCTTTTTCACCCAAGACGTCATTTGCAATAGAGAGTAACTCAACATCAGTGATTTGCTTTCCTTGATCACCTAATATTTTGACTTTATCAAGTATCTGCGTTGATTGTTCTTCTGATGGTTTGATTCCGTATTCTTCAAGGATTGCATTCATTCCATGAATTCCTGCATGCTTACCAACTTGAAGCCATCTCTTTCTGCCAACCAATTCAGGACTAATGGGCTCATATGTGAGGGGGTTATTCAATACACCATGAGTATGAATTCCAGACTCGTGTCCAAATGCATTGTCACCAACAATAGCTTTGTTTGGCTGGACTTGGATTCCTACAATTTTTGAAACAAATCTTGATGTCTCGTAGATTAATTCAGATTTTATGTTAGTTTCATATTTTTGTTCATAAGGCAAGCATTGCAATGCCATTGAGAATTCTTCTAATGAGGCGTTTCCAGCACGTTCACCAATTCCATTAATTGTAACATGTGCACATTGAGCACCTGCATGAATTCCAGATAACGCGTTTGCAACGGCTAATCCAAAGTCGTTATGACAATGAACACTTACAGGAAGTTTGGTTACCTCAACTGCATCTCTTGTAATTTCTGCAATATACTCAGGAGTTGAATATCCCACAGTGTCTGGAATGTCAACCCTATCAGCTCCTGCTTTTGCAACTTCACCAAATACTTTTTTCAAGAATTCCCTATCAGATCTTGTGGCATCTTCTGCTGAGAATTCCACTTGAAGACCTCGGGATTTTCCATACTCTACTGCTTCAATGGCCTTTTCAAGTGCTTGGTCTCTTGTAATTTTGAGTTTGTGCTCCAAGTGAATGTCAGAAGTTGCAATGAATGTGTGGATATAGTCAAGTCCACCATCAACTGCAGCATCAATATCTTTTTTGTTAGCTCTTGCCAATCCAGCAATCTCACAAGACAATCCTTCACTAGATATCATCCTGACTGCTTTTAATTCACCTTCAGAAATGACTGGGAAACCAGCTTCAATTGCATCAACACCAAGTACATCAAGTTTTTTGGCAATTGCAAGTTTTTGATCTGGAGATAAGGAAATCCCGGGAGTTTGCTCCCCATCTCTTAATGTTGTGTCAAATATCCTAACTTTCATGCTCCACTCCTTTGCAATGCAGCAACACCAGTTCTTGCAACATCAATGATTCCAAAGGGTCTTGCCAATTCCTCAAATGCTTGAATTTGATCAGGAGTAGCAGCCAATTCTACCATTATTGAGTCCTTTC
>JAOUAE010000036.1 GCA_029861085.1 Candidatus Nitrosopumilus sp.
AAAAGAAATACTCTATCACTGTAGAGGAATGGGAAGAAAGAGAGGGTGTTAAATTAGAAGATGGACTATATCGTGGCCTTATGAGACGTGGAGCAGGTGATGAGCTTGCTGCTGGCTGTGCAAAGAGTCAGATGTTCCATGACGCCTCACAAGCAACAATGTAAAAAACAATTTTTCAAAATCAAAGTTTTCTTCAAAAGAGTATTATCCGCTAGAATTAGTGTCCATTTGATGATTACTCAAGATACATTATTTAGAATTGGAAATTTTAATTTTAGATTAAATCATCTATTGGTAATTGGAATCTTGATAATTGCATTTTCAGCTTCATTCTTGATTCGTTCTCAAGGGGCCGAATATGGATACGAGCTTAATGAATTTGATCCCTTTTTTAATTTCAGAGCAACTCAATACCTTCTTGAAAATGGACTATCAGAATATTTCAATTGGCATGATAACATGAGTTGGCATCCCAATGGACGAGATGTTTCTGCAACCTCACAAACAATGCTTCACATAACAGCTGCTTTGACCTATCAAATTTTTGGTGGTAATTCCAGTCTTTATGATTTTACAATTTTGTTTCCTGTAGTATTTGGATCCTTGACAACAATTATTACTTTTGCCCTAGTACGAGTAATTGGTGGAACAACTGCAGGTCTTTTTGCAGCATTATTTTATTCAGTCTCTGTTCCTATTGTACTTAGAGGTACACTTGGATGGTTCAAATCAGAACCTTTGGGGCTTTTCTATGGATTACTAGGATTGTATTTGTTTCTCAGTGGAATAAAATCTGAGAATAAGAAAGTTACAATTTCAAAATTAATTATCGGGGGGGTTATGTTGGGCTTTGGACTGTCTTCTTGGGGTGGAATTCAATTCTTTGTAATGCCAATAGGCGTTTTTATTCTCGTTCTTCCGTTTGTTAGAAAAGATCATTCTTTCCTAATTTGGAGCATTCCTCTGTTTGTGGTATCTTTTCTACTAACTATTGTTTTGTTTGAGAGACCTGGAATAGAATTTGTTTTTGGGTTGGGTGGATTCTCACTGATTATCCCAACAGGATTTCTAGTAGCTAATGCAATAATTCAAAAGTTTAGCAACACTAAAAATCAAACTAGAAACGGCTTATTTTTTCTATTTACAGTCATAGTAGCTGGTTCTGTATTGATTTTTGTAAATGCTGATTCTGAATTTTTACCTCTTCCTAGTTATAGGTACCTTAACGCCATTAATCCATTTCTTACTACAACAGATCCTCTAGTTGATTCAGTTTCAGAACATGCTACAACAACATTGGCACAATCATTTTTCTTTCATTCGGTACAGATGATATTTGCTGGCATTGGAGTATGGTTAATCTTAAGCAGAAAAACTGAAAATCTAAAAAATGACATGATGGGATTTGCATTGGTTTTAGGACTCCTTGGAGTATATGTTAGTTCAGCATTTGTGCGTCTAGAAGTTTTTGCGTCTGTCTCAATAATAATTCTATCATCTATTGGTTTATCTCTTCTTACAAAAAAAATCTTTCAAAGAAAAATTGGATTTAACCAAATTAGAAACCCTACAAAGATTTCATTTGTTATAATGATAACAGCTCTACTTTTTTCTCCCCTAGTACTACCGACAAATGGAAACTGGATTGATAGTGTCAAAATTCCTGCAACAATTCTAAATGGTGGAACGATATACCCTGTTGTTACTGATGATTGGAAAGATTCGTTGGAATGGATCAAGAAAAATACCCCCGAAGATTCTGTGATTGCCGCTTGGTGGGATTATGGTTACTGGATCACCACACTATCAGAAAGAACAACCTTAGCAGATAATGCAACAATAGATTCCCAAAAAATATCAGACATTGCAACAGTGTTTCTTAATACTCCTGATGAGGCTTGGAAGAAATTACAAGAAATGGATGCTGATTATGTGTTGGTATTTGTAGCAGGACAAAAGATCGATGTTCTTTCAGACCAATCCCTTTATACTCTAGAGGGAGGTGGAGACGAGTCTAAAAAACAGTGGTTTATGAGAATTGCAGAAGAACCACTAGAAAAATATCTTTATTCAGATGGAATAAGCGGAACCGAATATTTTTGGAATAATACTCTGTTAGGTCAGATGTTTCCATTTACCGTTATTGGCTATGTTGATATTCAAAATCCAAATATGCAATCTGAAGTTTACATACCTGGATTTACACCAATATATGTAAAAGACATCAAATACCAATCTGATGGAAATGGTCCTTTAAGATTAGTTTACTCTTCTCCAGGATATGAAAATGAAAAAATAGGTCCAATGATCGGAGTATTTGTTTATGAAATTAACAAAGATTATCTATAAAACATCAATAAAATTATCAAATTAATATTTTTTTGAAAGATAGAAAAAATCATTGTCCTATTTTCAGAATTCATTCTTGTTTATGTGAAAAGAGAAATTTCGTTAAAATACAAGATTAGTCCAAAAATTAGCTCCATCAATTGCTGTATTGTTCATGTTTTAAAACAAAAATATGATGATGAATTTGCACCAGTACTCTGATTAATCTTAGACTTGTCTTCATATTCTCTGACTCATTGTTTCTCTCTTTATTGAGTATAGGCTCACAATTCTTTCTTCTTACAATAATAACACCAATGTAAATCATAAATTATTCAAATTTAAGAATCAGTATTTTGTATCCATGAATATTTTGAATTTGCCAATAGGGTTAGAAAGAACACGTCTTGTATTGTATCGTTTTGATATAAAATTTCTGAGTGAGTTTTCATAAAATGTGTCATTATTTGAAAAATATCCACTCAGAAAGAACCTAAAACTCTTCAAACCTTTTCCACGTTTTAACAATAATATGGCTCTTAGAAATGTATGTAACAAAGGATAGCCCAGCGCACGCATGGCATATCCGTAGTTATAATACATCATAGGCTTGTAAGTAATAGCCGTTTTTCTAGAAGTCTTTGTAATGATATCATCATAATACCTCACATCAAATCCTAACTGCATTGCCTTTACGTATACATACGTTTCAAAACCAAAATTGACTGGTAATTGGGATCCTATTATTTTCCAATATTCTTTTCTGATAACACGTCCGGATCCTCTTGGTGCAGTTGCTATTTCGCCTTGTATTGCACCTGAGGCTACAACTGAATCATCTATTATCATTCTTCTAGTTAACTGCTCGAAATAGTTATGTGGTAATATATGGTCAGCACCAACTATTGAAACAAAATCGAGATCATCAACATCTAATTGTCTTAGACCATAATTGAAAACCTTTGCAAGTTCTGGACGTGATACCCAATTATCATGAATTTCAGGAAAAGTCAAAATCTTAACATCAAAATTTTTGGCAATTTTTACGGTATCGTCAGTGGAATTATCATCAACAAATATTATTTGTTGTAACGATATTGTTTGTTTGAATAGAGCGTCAAGAGTGTCATAAATATTCTCAGCCTCATTTCGAGCAATGATAACAGTCCCTATTTTGGGAAAGTCATTGATATTTTTGTTCATCATTCATGCTCAAGTTGTGAATGGATTACATTTTATTTTTTACAATGGGTAAAAATCAAATGTCATGAGAGTTTGTAACTGAAAACAATCTAATGAAATTTGTTTAGATTAATCTTATATAGTATTATGAAAAAATAGTATCTTGCCTCTTGGCAAACTTTTAACTATTAAAATTAAAGTCTGATTTTTTTTCAATATCACTCAAGAATTTTCTGAATTTCTGAACTTCGTCTTTTGAAGCCTTTCCTTCAATAATGTCAATCATCATTCTAAAGTTTCTTGCCATAAATGGATTGTTTAGTAATGACTGTTCATTTTCTATTTTTATCTGAGTCTTTCTG
This sequence comes from Candidatus Nitrosopumilus sp., assembly GCA_029861085.1. The sequence continues at coordinate 3,873 of JAOUAE010000036.1, forward strand.
TGCCATGCTCCAACTGCAATTGAAACTGGAAAGTAAATGCCTACAAATAAAATAATAAACATCCACAATTCCGAAAAAATTTCATTTAAAAATTCGACTCGTTCTATTAATAATCTATGAAAAATCAATATAAAATTTGAAAATGATAATAAAAATATCAGGTATACGCTATGACCTAATCTAAAGTCAAACCAGCGCCTTCTAAACCATTTAGAATTCATTTCACTTTACATGAAATCTTTCTAGTAATTAACATTAAATTTTACCACTCGGTGAACACATTTTTAAAAATGTCAAATTAATTGCTAAAAATATATTAAATTAAAAAATAATCAAACAAATCTGAAAGATGTTAGAAATCATAACTTTTTTTTAATAAAATTGATAGGTTCAACTGGAGTTGGATCAACCCCGTTTAACACAGCTTTGTAAATTGAAGCGTAATCAAGAAGATATATCAATTTCATTAATTTTGTTAAAATATTTCCACTTCCAGAAAAAATATCCTTATATTCTATATTTTTTTCATCAAAGAATTCTTTTAAAATACCCCATCTTTCTTTTGTTTTAAAATAATCTTCTTCTCCTTGAATCATTATTGGAACAATATTACTCGGTTGTTCCCATGAAACGATTCCATTATGACATGATTCGATTACATCCTCTGTAATTGCATGCATTTTTGCATTTTCTTGTAATGAGTTTTTGAATCTAATAGCTGCAGCTTGCAATCCTGCAGGATAGTAAATCAAAGGAATTCCAGAAATCCATTCAGCCAAATTTAATGCTGAATTACTATCTGACAGATTTTTTGAATTGATTTCATTTCTTAATTTATGTAATTCATTTATTGACTCCAAAATATGATTCGAAGGGATTGGAATGATTGGTTGCAAAATTTTTAGCATTGAATATAAAAAACTTGGAAACGATGCTCTTGGAGAATGTATCATGGGAATTTTTTGATAATTTATTCTGTTTTCTTTACAATATTGTTCTATATTTCCACCAGACGAAAAAGCAAAAATTTTACAATCCTGCTTACTTGCTACGTCTAAAATCGTAAGAGTTTCGTCGGTATTCCCTGAAACGCTTGTGGTAATCACAAGAGTTTCTGAATCAACTGTTTTTGGTAAAATATACCCTTTAACGATTGAAACATGGATATTTGTTTTTGATAGAATTGAAGCAAATATTGAACCAATAGTACCAGAACCTCCCATACCGGCAAAAACAATATGGTCTATCCCTTCAAATTCTACGGATTGAAAAGATGAATCATAAGCATCTTGAGAAATTTCTGGCCACTTGTCATAAATCCCATACATTCTTTTTTTATCAACACTTTGTAATTTCTCAAAATTTAACATCCATTTCTTCAAATATTGTTTGTGATATAACACTTAATAAAATTCATGAAAGTTCATTTTAAATAAGGTTTCAAATTTTTTGTTTTAAATGGAAAATTCAACTAAACCTAATAATTCGTTACGAACAGTTGAATGGAAAAATAACAAGGTTGTAATGATTGATCAAACAAAATTACCAAATGAACTTGTATTTGTAGAATATGACGATTTTAATCAAGTTGCAGATGCAATTAGTACTCTAGTGGTTAGAGGTGCACCTGCAATCGGTGTATCTGGTGCTTTTGGATTAGCATTAGCAGCATTACAAAGTAAGGCAATTACTAAAGATGAATTATTATCAGACTTGGAACATGCCAGAAAAATTCTCTTTGCAACTAGACCTACTGCAATAAACTTAGGTTGGGGATTAGAGAAAATCATGGATGTTGCAATGTATGGAAATTCTGTAGAACAAATAAAAGAATTAGTTATTTCTAAAGCCAAACAAATGGCAGATGAAGATATTGAAATTAATAAAACCATGGGAAAGATGGGTTCAGTTCTTTTTGATAATAATGATACTATTATGACTCATTGTAATGCTGGTGCATTAGCTACAGTTGCTTATGGCACAGCATTAGGTGTTATTCGTGCAACAAGGGAGAACGGAAAAAATGTCAAAATAATAGCAACCGAGACTAGGCCAATTCAACAAGGTTCAAGATTGACTGCTTTTGAATTAAAACATGATGGATTCGATGTCAGTCTTATTCCAGATACAGCTGTAGGGTATTCAATGGCTAACGGATTAGTGAATAAAGTCGTAGTTGGTGCTGATAGAATTGTAAAAACAGGTCATGTTTTTAATAAAATCGGAACTTACCAGGTAGCAACAATGGCAAAACAACATGGAATTCCATTTTATGTGGCAGCGCCATTATCTACAATTGATATGGAAACAAAGGCTGAAGATGTAATTATCGAGATGCGAAAAGGATCTGAAGTCACTGGAATAGGTGAAAAAAAGACTGCACCTGATGATATTGCCGTGATTAATCCGGCATTTGATATGACACCCCCTGAATTAATTTCAGGAATAATTACCGAAAAAGGCGTGGCTACAGCTCCGTATGAAGAATCACTTAAAAAATTATTTCAAGCTAATTTATAGAAAGTTTTTATTGTTTTTGAAACTGCAGTTTACAATATGAGTACTGTTTCTGCACAAGCTATTGAAGATTCTTTAAAGCAGTGCATGGATCCTGAAGTCCCTCTCAATATTGTAGAAATGGGATTGATTTATGGAATTGATGTAACAGAAAATAATGATGTTAATATCAAAATGACAATGACTACACAAGGTTGTCCACTTCATGAAACTCTAGTGCAGGATGCAACAAGATATGCCAAAAAAGTTCCTGGTGTAAATAATGTAAAAATAGACATTGTTTGGGAACCTGCATGGTCAATGGATAAAATGACTGAAGAGGGAAAAATCAAAATCAAAAATATGGGCGCGAACATGAATACACCCGCACCCATTAACTATGAAACTGCATTACCTCAAGGAGTTGGAAAACTCATTCAACAAGATGACGGTTCAATGGTTTTAGCAAACGAACATGAACAAGGTTTTATGGTTAATCAAGCAATTGTTGATTTTTGGAAATCTTGCAATGGAGAGCGTAAAGTGACAGAACTAGTACAAGTATTTGCACAACAAACAGGATTACAACGAAATCAAGTAGAAAAAGAAGTCATGCAGTTATTACAACAACTCCGTGAAGGTGGATTAATTGCAATTGCTGGTCAGCCTGACACACCAAACGTTGAATTTAAAAAATAATCTTAAAAAATATAGTTAGAATTTGCACCATCAAAATTTATTGTGACCCCTGATAGGTATTTTATATTATTTTCAACAATCGCTTTTACAAATTTTCCAATTTCTTCGGGTTCGCCGAGTCTTTTCATAGGCAATGTTTTTTTAAATTCTTCAACATTTTCTATTAATTCTTGAGTTCTATCTGTATTGATTGGACCTGGTGCGATGTTAATACAACTAATATTTTTTTGAGCATATTCTTTGCTTAAAATTTTAAAAACTTCGCTAAATGCAGCACGATATGCTGAAGAAATTATCAATTTTGTGTTTGGTTCTTTAATCACATTAGAACTTATCAAGAAAATGTATCCACCGTCGTTGACTTTAATTTTCTGTAGAATGGTACAAAATCCTAAAAATAATTGATTATGGTATAGTTTCCAGTCATCTTCAGTAATAGTTGAAAATGGTTTTGGTGCAGGTCCTCCTGTATTTAGAACCAAAATATCGGTTTGAGTATGTTCTTTTAAAAAATTTTTGACACTATTCAAATCCGAAGTATCAATATCATTTTTGGAAGCCGCAAAAATGTCGATTTGTATTGATTTGAGTGAATCTGAAATTGCCTTACCTATTCCACGTGAACCGCCGAGAACAATTGCTCTAGTCATGTTACTCTCAATAAATTTGATAATTAAATTTCTTTAGTACACAAAATACTTCTTATTAAAACAAAAAAAGTTCTATCTTATTGAAAATCCTTCAAAAAACCCTCCGAAAAATACTCACAAGAGAAGAATTTGCTAAAAAATTCTATAGTAAAAGCTGGCTGTAAATGTTAAAAATCATCAGTCTATCTAAAGAACACATGGGAGTTGATGTAATCAAAACTATCAACAAAGTCGGAAAATGGTCTGCAAGTAGAATGATAGGGAAACGACGTCCTCTCATTGGAGTTTTTAGTCTCACTCATTATTGCAACTATTATTGTCCGATGTGTCCATTTGGAGATTCAGACAAAGCAGGTCAAATCAAACTTGCAAAGAAAAATGACCTGACTACAAAACAATGGAAACAAATCTTTGACAAGGTTTCAAAATATTGTATTTGGACAATTGTTGAGGGTGGAGAGCCTACAAGCAGGCCCGATTTTATGGAATTGATAAAGCATCTTTATTCTCTCAAGCTTCCAATTACTGTAATAACAAATTGTTCCCTGTTACATGAGATAGATCTTGATGAGCTAAAAAAATACATCCACTTCATAACCTGTAGCATAGATTCTGTCTTTGAGGAACCATACTGTAAGGTGAGGGGGGTCGCACCTGAGATGTTTCAAAGAGTAATGAATAATTTAGAATTATTAAACCAACATAATGTCCCACATTACTTTAACAGCGTAATTACAAAATTCAATACTGAAGAATTTGTTACAGGTAAGTATTTTGATAAAACAAAAGAGCTTGGAGTCAATTCAGTCTCACTTACCTTTGTGGAAGACAGGTCTGATGTAAATTACTCACTGCTGCCAGATAGGAAGACAATCAATACAATATGTGAGAATGTTCTAGAACATATCAAAAGCAAAAAATATCCTCAGATAATGCTTCCACCTCAATACTTTGAGCAAATTTTAGAGCATGGTAGGGCAGTTTTTGATGAGTGTGGAGTATGGAAAAGCCTCTTTGTTAATGCCAATGCATCAGTAATGGTTCCTTGTTGGAAATTTACCAGTCCTGAGAATTCTTACAACTTGCTTGAAAAAACCGTAGGAGAGATTTGGGATGCACCTCAATGGGAATTGGCAAAGAATTGTCATGATTGCGAAGTGCTAGGATGTGTATGGTATTCGTCCCAACCCGTAACAACATTTGCTCAAAACTACATGAGAGGACTCTCAAAGATGATTAGTCAGCAGAAACCTGAACTAGAAGAAGATATTATGAATTGATTTTCTAACAAAGATTTTTCCTGATGTTTAGAAAATCAAAGTAAAATTAACTACACTCTTAAGATTTGATATCAAACAATCACAAAAACATTCGAATCCCACCTAACTTGAAAATACAATTTTTTCAAAAATTCAAAAAGACTAACAAATAACAATCTAGATAATTTTAGAATTTCAAAAATGAACCATTGATATGAATAAATTATTCGTGAGTATTATTAACAAATTTTGTATAAAGCAAAATATGAAAAATTATAACAACAATCCAAATCTATCTTCAGAAGAAGTTAGACTTCAACAGTTTAATGCAAATCAAACTGTTGAGAACATCCAAAATATTTCGAAGAACATTAGAGAGTATTCACTCCAAATGCGACAAACCATGCAAACACTTCGTGAGAGTGGAGCCATTCCAGAGATTGCTTTAGCAATACGTGACGGTTCATTTGCTGCACGTGATATTGCAAAGAACATTAGTGAAACAACACAAGATTTCAAAAGGAATGATATCGTGCATGAAACTGCCAATGCTGTAGAAAATACTTTGAAATCTGCAGAAGAATCAATGACAACTGTTAAAGATCTTGCAACAATTGCTGGAAAAACATCACCTAACACAATCCAGGCAGTAAAAGAGAGTGTTGATACTGTTAGAAAAGAAACCAGCCATGTGACTACAAAAATGATGAATGGCATCAAAAACAAGGTAGATGCATGATGACGATGATGGCCAACTATGCTGATGAGAAGAAAATAGAGAAAAGTTCGATGCAGTGGGTCCCTGTCATTTCTGGGTCTCCAGAGATTTTCATGTTGATATATTCGTTGGATATAATAACAAAAGTTGGTAAAAATTTACCAATCCTTTTTCTCTCATTGGCTAGTTTGAATGTTTTATTGGCTGCGAATGATTTCCTTGCAAATAACATCGAATTTGGAATACTGAATTCATTGTTTGCAGTCAATGGTTTTATCTTTCTTGTACAGACACACCAAAGAAATAGAATCCAATCACTTACTTCAAATCACAGTGAAACAGATTATGGATCTTTCTTGGAGATAAAGGAGTAAGTTAAGATGGAAATGATTAAACCTAGTAAACTAAGCGAAATCAAAGGCACTGTTTCTGATGCAGCAGAACTGATGCGTCAAATTGGAAATCCAGAAGTGATGGAATCACTAAACAAAGTAAAAGATACTACAAAAATAGTTAATGAGATAATACAGGGTCTTAACACACCAGAAATGGTAAAGAACATAGAGAATTTTCGTCTAATTTCAGAAAACATGAATGAAACATCTATAAAAATGGAAAACACCATGAATCATCTAAAGGAGACAGATGTAATTTATGATGCATCTGATCTAATGAAATCTATCAAAGACAAAATTAACTCATTTACCGACAATGATTCAAAAAACATCAATGGCCAAGATTTGCATGATATGGGCACTGCTTCAAAAGAAATGATGTTATCTGTGAAATATCTGATAAATGAAATAACGTTATGTTTGGTATCTTCTAAAAAATCTACAACGATTCGTAATTCTAATGATATCATCAAAGAAATATCTGATACCTACAAGATGGTGACTTCGCAACAAGGATAACATAAGATTTCAGGAGATAAAGTTTAAAGAAAATGCATGTGTTATTTCCAATGTGTTATGTTCTGAATGTGGTATGAGATTTGAGAATGAAAAACGTCTTAAAATACATTGTAACACTCACAAAAAAAGAGAATTAAAAGGCAAAAAACAAAAACAGAGTACAACTTTACCTGATTTTGATAAACCTGATTTTTCACAGGTATTGTAGGGATAAAATACAACATGACATAACAATCAAAAAGTAATTCGTTTATAATCTATATGATGTTTGGACGGATGAATGTTTGATGAAAATGCATAAGGTTTGAATTGTTTCTAAGCACTTCTTGTTAAAATAGATAATTTTTCGTTAATTCTTGAAAAATTCTCTTAAGTTTTAGTTGATAGCACAAGAGCAAATTGTTATTGGATTTTTTTACAATTAAAAACTAAAAATAAAAACTAAAACTTAGAATTGAAATTTAAGACCAAAACCGATTAGGTACTTGGTGAGAACTTCAATTGAATTTATTATCCCAAATTAGTATTTAGGGAATACTGATGATTTGTATGAACGATTTGTTCGTTAGCGTTTTAAGTAAATTTTGTAATAATACATCATGTCAAATAACAATGA
>JAOUAE010000155.1 GCA_029861085.1 Candidatus Nitrosopumilus sp.
AATATCCGTATTCCATATATCTGGAGACATTTCAATAAGATTAGTTGGCAGAAACAAAAATTATTCCTATCTTTCCTTTAGACTTGGTTTTATTTCCAAGGCAGGAGCTTCCACTTCGAATCTTTGAGCCTCGTTACAAACAATTAGTTGATGATTGCATGCTTGGAGATGGCCAGTTTGGCGTATGTTTGATTGACGAAAGCAACTCTGTTAATGGTTGGGACTCTCCTAAAATGGTAGGAACTATTGCCAAAATTTCTAAATGTGAAGACGTTGAACTTGATGGCTTACAATTACACATCGAAACAATCGGAAGAAACTCGTTTAAAATTAAAAAAATTATCCCGCCACCTATTCCTCAACCTGCAAATTATGATCCGCTCTCAGTTGAAGGTCATCAAGAAATATCGAACATCCATGAAAAAGTTGGAACAGGAGAAAAAATGTACATTCAAGCTGAAGTCGAAATGATTCCAGAAATTGATGAGAATATTTCATTTGAAAAGTGGAAGAAATTGGTTGAATTATGGAAAAAGAAAATTATCACACAATCCTTACCTCAAGTTGTTGAGCCACATTCTTTAGATCATGTTTTGGAGCAATACTATCTGATTACTGAGACGCCAACAATTGATTACATCTACTCATTATCCGCAATTGGTGCAAAGGATCCAAATGAGCTTCAGCCGATCTTGGAGGCAACAACTATGGATGAGCTAATTAAAAATGTCGAAGAACTACTTACAGTGAAATAGCCCAATGGAACAGAAATAATGACGTTGTTAAAAAAACTCGGAATATTTGCATTAGTTACATGCTTGCTATTTCCAGCTGGCAGTGTTTACGGGCATGGATTTGGAATTGATACAATCTCTTCAATAGATGTTCAAGGAAAAAAACTGTCCATTTCAGTAGAAATGCCTATGTATTTTGAAAATGATCAGGATCAAATTACTATTATCGCAACTGAAGATGAAACTAAAGAAAATGCAAAAAATGTGACATTTCTAATTGGTTTATTTCATAAAGACGAAATGATTTTTAGAAATTATTTCTTTGCTGAAGATGGTATTTTGCCAATTATGGTAATACCGACTCAAGATGATGAAATTACAATTCATGGCGAGCAAGACTCTTTGCTTGGAGCTTGGCATGGAACTGAATCTAATCCTATAGAAATTACAGGACCATTATTTGATTCAGGCGGGTTGTATAATTTTGAAATTGAAATAAGAACTATAGACGAGCCTACAAACATCATAGAAAATTCTGGTATTTACAATGCTGATTTGAGCTTAATTGAGACTGTCTCTTTCATTCAGAAAGATTCTGAAAACAATGATGTGGAGTTTCGTTCAAAGTCCTATTTTGACTCAATTTCTAATTTCAGGTATGATTTTGAAACCAAACAGATTACATTTGAAATGCCATTTGACTGGAATGAAAAACAAATGTCTCATGTACCTGTAGTTCATGTAGAAACACATTTTCCAAAAGATTTTGTAGAATTTTTATCTCCTAGTTATTCTGGCTATGTAAATGGAATTGAATTGTTCAATTCTTCAATATCAGTTGATGACTATACTGAAGATAATGAAAGGATAGTTCATCTTGTTTTGCTACAAGATCATTTACGATACATGAAAAATGAAATGAAAAAATCTGAGGAGCCAATACCTGATAATATTGTATTTACATTGTCTGCTAGTGAAGATATAGCATTTCCTTTGGAAGCCTACACAAAAAGTGAGGACTTTAAAGTAAATCTTTCATGGGATCCGTTAGATATAGAACCTGGAGTTGATACAAATTTCATTTTCACTATTAGAGATGGAAGAACAAATGAACCTCTGAGAAGCTCTGATTATACATTTGTTATTATTCAAAATGGAAAGGAGATTCATCGTACATCAGGACTAGCACAGGTTGGTGGCGAATTTGAAAAATTTACATTTGCCGAAGATCAAACGGGTCCGACAATTATTAAATTTGAAAACATTAGAAATACAGGACAAGAAACTGAATTCGGATTAGTTGTTGTACCTGAGTTTGGAACTGTTGCATTACTTGTACTGGTAATTTCAACAATGAGTATTATTTTTGTAACTAGAAGAAACTCACTTAATTTCTAAAGTGCAACTAGCTTCACAGTATCCATATTCTTATTTGTTTGAAAATCTTTTGTTATTGTAGATACTTTTTGTGCATCTCCGTTAATTAAAAAAAGCTCCATACATTTTTCTTTCTCGATTTTACTATGAAGATGAGTAGTAATCAGATCTTCAAAATTATGTGTAATTCCTGATACAACGTGATCAAACTGATCATTATGCACAACCAAAAGAATCGCATGAATATTTCCTGATAAATCTGCCTTTTGTTTTTCTTCAGAAACAAACGTTCTGATTCCTGCCCTGATAGCTTCTGATCTACCTGAGAATCCCATTGAGGTCTGCAGCTTGTCTAATTCTGAAAGAATTTCCTCATTTAATGAAATTGAGACTATGGGCATATGCCTAATGTTATTAATTATCTTATAAGTTTAGCAATTAATCTTATTAAGAATTTATAGATTTATTAATAATTTGGATTAAATTTCTGTGTGAATGTTCAGATCAAAATGGCAATTATTGCAATTGTTGTCATAATTCCATTGAGTTCAATTGTCGTTTATGGAACAAATTCCAATCAACAGATTACAAGTATTGATAATTCGAAACTGCAAGTTATTTCATCGTTTAATCCTCTTCATGAATTTTCTCAAATTGTAGGACAAGAAAAAGTTGATGCCGTTTTGTTAGTTCCAGTTGGAGTTGAACCACATGATTGGGAACCGACAGTCAAAGATGTACAAAGAATGCAAAAATCTGATTTGATAATTATCAATGGAATAGGTTTTGAAAACTGGGTTGATAATTTAATTGAAAATAATTACCAAGGAACAATAGTTGATACAAGTAATAGAATTAAAATAAATCTATCTGAGGAGCAGCATGATGAGGAGCAGCATGATGAGGAGCAGCATGATGAGGAGCAGCATGATGAGGAGCAGCATGATGAGGAGCAGCATGATGAGGAGCAGCATGATGAACATAGACATCTTGAAGGAGATCCACATGTTTGGTTAAATCCTGTATATGCAAAAATCCAAGTCCAAAATATTGCAAATGCTTTTTCGAATTATGATCCTAAAAACAGCAAATTCTATCATACAAATGCAAAAGAATATAATAAAAAATTAGATTTATTGGATTCAAAAATACAAAATGAATTATCAAATTGTAGTAATGATTTTATTACTTTTCATGATGCATTTTCATATTTTGCAGATGAATATGGTCTTAATCAACATACTATAATCCCAACAAGTAATTCTCATGGGGAAGTAACTGCAAAAACCCTTGAAAAAGTTATCTTGACAGCTAAAAAATTAAACATCACA
>JAOUAE010000156.1 GCA_029861085.1 Candidatus Nitrosopumilus sp.
TGAATTTACCAGAATATCAATGTCTTGTTTAGTGTTGTAAATGTAAAAGCTAGCCCTTGATGTTGCAGCAACATTTAGTCGTTCCATCAATACTTGCGCACAGTGATGACCAGAACGAACAGCAATTCCTTCTTCATCAATAATTTGAGCGACATCATGAGGATGAACATCAGCAAAATTAAAGGAGATTACACCTCCACGTTTTGAAATATCCTTGGTACCATAGATATGAAGCCCCTTGACTGCAGATAATTTCTCAATAGCATATTTTGTTAGTTCAACTTCATGTTCTCGTATAATATCCATTCCAATTTTGGTAAGATAATCAATTGCAGAACCTAATCCCACAACATCTGCAATGTTAGGAGTGCCTGCTTCAAATTTGTAAGGCAAATCATTCCATGTTGTTTCATATTTGTGAACTTCTCTAATCATGTCACCGCCACCATGAAAAGGACTCATAGTCTCAAGCACTGTTTTTCTAACCCATAAAACACCAATTCCTGTTGGTCCTAGCATTTTATGTCCAGAAAATGCAAAAAAGTCACATCCCAATTTTTCAATATCAACTTTCATGTGAGGAACTGCCTGAGCACCGTCAATTAGCGTAAGAACACCAGCTGCTTTACATTTCCCAATAATTTTTTCAGCATTAGTAATGGTTCCAAGAACATTAGACATTAAACTAAAAGTCACAAGTTTGACTTTACCTGTTGCAAGATATTTATCAAGATCATCTAGTACTAATTCGCCATTATCATCCATTCCGATGTATTCTAATTTTGCATGTTTTTCTTGAGTCACAAGCTGCCATGGTACAATGTTACTGTGATGTTCATACTCAGTAGTGACAACAATGTCACCCTCATTGATGTGAGGTCTACCCCATGCATATGCAACTAAATTAATTGCTTCAGTTGTACCCCTAACAAAGATAATTTCCTGGCGATTTTTTATATTGACAAAGTTTGCAACTTTATCCCTTACTGCCTCAAAAGCTTCAGTAGATTCTTCGGCCAGTGCATAAACTGCTCTGTGAATATTTGCATTGTGATTTTGATAATAATCAGTAATAGAATCAATTACTTGATTTGGTTTTTGAGTTGTAGATGCATTATCCAGATAAACAAGAGGTTTGTTATCTCTAACAGTTCTTTTTAGTATTGGGAAATCATTTCTTATATTTTCAAACAGTGATTCCGTACTTTGCATTTCTTAAAGCTCCACAAAAATTTCGTCGGCATCGATTTTAACATTGTATATTTTGAGAGGGGTTTCAGCAGGAAGATTTTGTGGCTTGCCATTTACTAAATTAAAAACAGAAAGATGTAATGGGCACCTAACACCTTCATCACTGAGAAAGCCAGTAGAAAGGTCAGCATCAGCATGTGTGCAAATCAAATCAGTTGCATGAATTTGTCCTTTGAGATTAGCTATGAGAAGTTTCTTACCTTCATGTATAAATCCAAAAAGTTGACCTTCTTTTACCTGCGTCATACTACAAGCCTTAATCCATTCAGACAAAATATCACCTATACTTGTAATGCTGTTCAACTTCAGAGTCTTCGTCGTAACGAGTTTCCTCAATTTCAACAAATTTGGCCAATTCTTCATCAGTGTTAATTGTAAGTTCCTTATTGTCCCATTTAGATTCAATAAGGTAAGCAATCCAGGCTCTAACTTGAAATGACATTTTTCGTGAAAGAGGTTCCAAGAATCCTTCAACAATTGTTCGCTCAGCTTCTTCATGAGTAAGACACCTGGTTTTCAAATAGAAGATTTGCTCTTCGTCGATTTGCGCAACTGATGCAGAGTGAGTGGCCTTTACATCATTTGTAAAAATTTCTAATCCAGGTATTGCGTCAGATTTTGCATCCTTATCTAATAAAATAGAACGGCCAGACAAAAATGAGTTTGACTTTGCAGCATTTTCTTTAATCCTAATCATTCCCTTGAAAAGAGATTTTGATTTGTTCCTAAGAATGGATTTTTCAACAACTCGACCTTCAGTTGATGGACTTTCATGGTTAACGTTAGTTTGAATATCAAATGACTGTTCATTATTTCCAAAAATCACTTCAGAATCATTAGATGATGCTCCAGTCCCATTAAGAAAGTATTCAATTTTGTATCTAGATAACATTGAACCAAATAACCCTGAATACCAGTTAACTTTGGCATCTTGAGCCAAATCAGTTCTTCTTGTTGAAAAGACTACAGCATGTTGATCAATCATTTGCAGAGTGGTAACATCTAGTTGTGCATTTGCTCCAAGATTTGTATTCATTAATTCGAGATATGCTTGTTGAGTTTGAATACTTGGAGAGTATAATTCTTGGACAATTGTTGCCTTGCTACTTTCATCTGCAAAGATTACATTTCTTGAAATTGTAGAATGCCCATCTTCAGAAAGACAAGTTAAGAAATGGATTGGTTTATCCACAATCAAATTACTTGGAATGTGAATGAATATACCAGAATTAAAGGCTGCATTATTTAGTGCTGTAAATTTATCATCATTAGAGCTTGAAGCCTCTAGTGCTTTTTTTACCAGTTCAAAATTATCTTTTATTGCATCAGAAATGGAGGAAATTACTAATCCCTTTGATTTTAGTTCATCAGGCAGATTGATTTTGTGAATGTTAGTTCCAATTTGAATAACACATATTTCGTTTTCCAGTTCACCTAGTCGTTTTGTTAAGAAGCTAGGAATTGTTTCTGTAGTGGATGTTGAAAGAGATACTTTTTCTGGATCCATCTTTTTTGCATCAGTGTATTTGTTGTAAAGAGGGGACATCTCAATTGGCAAACTGTCATAGACGGACAAAGAATTCTTTCTGTAATCTTTTAGCCAATCAGGCTCATTTCTTGATGAGGAGATCTCATCGATGAGACTTGTGTTGAGTTTTGAAAGAGTTTCTTGAGACATGATTAATCAAAATTATTTGTTGGGAGTTTATCCCACCGAGTCGTCCATCTCTAGTTTGATGAGTCTGTTTAGTTCAACAGCATACTCCATTGGTAATTCTTTTGTAAATGGTTCCATGAAACCATTAACAATTAGAGACAACGCTTCTTCTTCATTGAATCCTCTACTCATAAGATAGAATATTTGTTCATCACCAATTTTTCCAACAGTTGCTTCGTGAGTAATTGTTGCATCTTCCTGATTGATTTCCATGTATGGATAAGTATCAGTCTTTGATGTATCATCTAAGAGTAATGCATCACATCTTACAGTAGATTTTACACCAGTTGCACCTTTTGCTACATTTAGCATTCCTCTGTAAGTGGAACGCCCATCGAGTCTACTTACTGACTTTGATGTGACTTTAGAAGTGGTATTTGGTGCAAGGTGAACCATTTTGGCACCCGTATCTTGATGTTGTCCTTTACCTGCAAATGCAATAGAAAGGGTCTCACCATAGGCTC
>JAOUAE010000158.1 GCA_029861085.1 Candidatus Nitrosopumilus sp.
AAATATTTGACTAGTAGAACTTCCTGCAACTGCTGCTGCCTCTTTTAGAATTTTCTCAGATTCTAGATTAGTAGTTTCGTCAATTCCAAATGCTGTATCACCTGAGAAACTTTCTGTCATAAATCCTCCAAGCATTTCTGCCATTTGACCAATTTCTTGTTCAGCTCCAGGCATTACTTTTCCAAGAGATGATTTTAGATTCTTCATCAGACCCATTGTTGGCATGATTGCTACCACAGTATCTCCAAGATCACTAAAAGTGGTTAAGCGTAATTCAATTTGTTCTAATGCTATTTTAGCATTACTCATTATTTTTGTAACTTTTCTAACCTCTGCTAATTCATTACCAAGAACTTTGCTGGTTTGAGTATCATGTTTTTGTGTTGCCTCTACAATTCTTTGAAATAATTTTGCATCACGTTGTTTTAAGTTTGTTAACATTGAATCTAATTTTTTGATTTGTAGTCGTAATTTTTTGATTCCATTTTCAACTCTTGGTTTTAGTGGACCCTTAGGCTTGATTTTATCATTAATTTTTTCAGTCACACCCGGTTGTGGTTGTTTTGACCATTTACTATGTAAATTGGGCATGAACTTAATTTTAGAATACATACTTAATGTCAGGTGTAAAGATTGGTTAACAGAGCATAAAATTTCCCTAACAAAAACTAAAAGTTAGGATGATCTTTTTGAGAATGGATTTTTCTGATATAAATTTCTAGAAATGATTCATCATTTAATAATTCTCAACAAAGTAGATGTTTTTTATCAGTAACTAAATTAACAAAGAAATTAAAGACAAAGGAATACGGAATTGATTCTGAAATATTAGAATATTTTTGAAAAAATAGAAATATTTACTTGAGGAATAAGAGGAAAATAATATTTCTTCAAATATGGTTTTAATTAAATTAGAAATTTATTTTTATAATGGAATTTAGATCTTGATTTATTGAATAAAAAAATTTTAATGATTCCAATAATTGTAATAATTACAGTTTTTATAATAAATTTTTCATTTGATTCATCTGAAATAGAGAATGATATTTTATTTCACGCAACTCTTGCGGATCCTGATCTATATACTAATGGAATCTATATTGATAAATTTACCATTAACAAGGGTGAATATTTTTTTAGATTTGTTCCGAATGGAAGTAGTCCAGAGGTTTTATCTATTACATTAGGTGGAGAAAATTTTGATTTTTCTGAAAATTTTAAGCTGGAAGGTACTTTACACCAAACTGGAATTTCTGAGTATTTTACATGGGATTATAATGGACAAAAAATCATTTCAATTTCTGATACGCAAGAGATTTCAATTACTATCAATCCAAATGGAAACATAATGGGTTCAGTAACTGTAGATATCTTGGAAAATTAGAAGGCGTTAACCCCTTCACTGCAGAACTCTGAGAGATTTCCTCTCGTTTTCAGGTCGTTATAACGCCTGATTGCCTTTTTCGTTCTGCGGGGCTACGCAGTTTTAGTCGATAGGAATTATATCCTTCGGCATTATTTATTGTAGGAACTTAAACTATTTAAAATTTCATATTATTTTTTATAAAAATTAATAAAATTTTATAAAATATTTTCTTCCTATTTGTAGGTCTAATCGAGCTATAAATTACGAATTTTTATGTAAAAACTATTGAGGTTATCTGGAAAAGTTGCATTAGTAACCGGTGGAAGTCGTGGAATAGGGTTTACTACAGCAAAAATTTTGTCAGAAAATGGAGCAACAGTTGTGATAACTGCAAAGGATCCAAAAAGATTAGAAAAATCAACATCAGAAATTTCCAATGCAATTGGTATTGCAGCAGACATTAGAAATAGAAATGATGTAAAAAATGTTGTAAACAAAACAATCGAAAAGTTTGGCAGATTAGATATTCTAGTAAATAATGCAGGAATTTTTCCAAAGATCAAACAATTACATGAGATTGATGAAAATGACTGGAATGAAGTTTTAGATGTAAATCTTACAGGGCAGTTTAGATTTACTAAGGAGGCAATTCCTTATTTGCAAAAAACATCTGGTTGTATAATCAATATTTCATCAGATGCAGGTTTAAAGGCATATCAAGGATTCAATGCTGATGCCTATTCTGCTTCAAAAGCTGCTTTAATTTTGCTAACAAAATGTTGGGCACTTGAATATGCTACCAACAAGATAAGAGTTAATTGTATTTGCCCTGGGGTAGTGGATACAGATATGACAAAGCCATTTTTGAAAACTCAGAAAGATAAAGAATTCATGGATAACGAACATCCAATAGGCAGAATTGGTCAACCAGAAGAAGTAGCAAAAGCAGTGATGTATTTTGCATCAGATGATGCATCTTGGACTACAGGCGCAATACTTGCTGTAGATGGAGGAGAATCAATAAAATGAATTCACATGAATTTAATACAACTCTGGAGTACAAATTGTGATGAAAGACAGAAAAGCAAAAGCAAAGTTGATAATACTTTTAGGAGTTATTTGGATAATTATTTCATTACCATTGCCATGGATAATAAACAATCCACAGGTTTCAGAATCGCAGTTTAACACAATTCTCGGCATTATAGGAATTATGTCAATTCCATTTATTGCTCTAGGTGTTGCTTGGACATTAAAACCAGAACTTACAACTTAGGTAATATCAATTGAAAAATATACCCATAGATAATAAAATTCCTGAATTATATATTGCAATTAATGCTGCAAAAGAGGCTGGAAATGCAATTTTAGAGATTTATCAAGGAAATATTGAAACATACAAAAAAAATGATGATTCTCCAATTACAGAGGGAGATCTTAAGAGTAATGAGATCATCAAAAAAATTCTTTCGCAAACAGACCATGTGATTTTATCTGAAGAAGACAAGGATGATCAAAGTAGATTATCAAAAGATATAGTATGGATTGTGGATCCACTTGATGGAACTTCTGATTTTATTGATAAAACAGGTGAATTTACTGTAATGATTGCATTGATAAAAAATAAAAAACCAATTCTTGGAGTTATAGGTTGGCCTACAGAAAAAACATTATTTGTTGCACAAAAAGGGAGTGGAGCATTTAGATATTCAAATGGTGAATGGGGAAAAATTGTTGTCACTAAAGTTACAGAACTCTCAAAATGCAGAATAGTTGGATCAAGACATCACCTATCAAATAAAGAAAAATCATTTATCAAAAAATTAGGTATTAAAGATTTTACAAGTATAGGCAGTTCATTAAAGGTTGGAAAGATTAGCTCAGGAGAAGCTGAAGCATACATCACAACCACAAATAAAATGAAAGAATGGGATTCGGCTGCATCTTACTGTATTATCTCAGAAGCTGGAGGAAAAATGACAGATATGTTAGGAAATGATATCACATACAATAACAAAGAAGTTTATCATCAAAATGGGATTT
>JAOUAE010000157.1 GCA_029861085.1 Candidatus Nitrosopumilus sp.
TTTCAGGAACAAAGAGAGCTCAAGTAGAAGTTTTCAGGGGAGCACTAAGACCATTTACAACTACAGTTAATCAAGAACTAAGTGATGTTCTTAAATCAAAAATTAGAATGTTTACAGTTTTCCCAGGCACTGTAACAGGTGGAGAGCCAAGTAATGAAAAAATTGCAGATGCAATTAATTTCCTTGTGTCAGATGATGCAGCTTCATCAGCAGAAATAGTGTTCTGTGTTGATGAATCAAGATAAGAATGAAAAAATTTTCAGAGTTTAGGGTAGGAGATTCATTTTATTCCACATGCAGCATATCAGATAAAGAATTAGAAGAATATTTAAAATTCTCAAGGGTTAAAAATGCATTCTTAAAAAATAAACAAAAAGGAGAACAGCAATTGGTTTCAGGTAGAGCAATTCTATCAAGAATGGAAGGAGAATTTACACGGCTAAATCAAATTTATGGAAATGACATTATTTTTCTTGGAACTGATGGAGATTCTGAATGGGAAAATAGAAACACACGATTTCTCAAACCATTTTATACAGATCAAGTTTTAAAATTAAAATTTACAATCTCACAAAAAGAAGACAATGATGAGGAATTTGGAAAAATCATGGTAGATTATGAGGGAACAACGCAAGATGAAGAGATCATAGTACTTTCCAAAAAAAACATCTACAGAATAAAAAAAGAACCTTCTAGATAAAATATAAAATTAAAATAGATTAGAGGTCTTCAAATTCATCATCAATTCTTTGTGACGGCCTTATGTGGATATATAATATTTTCATAAAGACGATATATAGAATCAGTATTTTTACAAAAATGTAGAAATCATACCAATAAGGTACAAAAATACACAAAATGGCTAACTTGGTCCATCAGTCGTAAAATCCTTAAGATCAAATGAACAAATACATTACAAAATCAATACAAAAAAACTATCAAGACTAAAATCCAAATAAATTAGAATTTCCAGATAGAGAATCAAAAAATAACTTTCCAGCAGCAATCAAAATTACTACAGTAACAAGGATTTGTAGATATCTCTCTTTAACGTCCAAAGACAATCTTGCACCAACTAATCCTCCAACAAAAGAGCCAATTGCCAACAATCCTGCTTGAAGGAAATCCGGATGTCCCAATATACTATGTACAATAACTCCCGATAATGATGCAAATAACAGTATCAATTGTGATGTAGGTGCAGCTTTTTTCATAGCCATTCCCATTCCAACTACCATTAACGGAACAAAGATTATTCCACCTCCAATTCCAAAGAAGGAAGAGATTATACCTGCAAAGAAACTAGCACCTACGGCAAAAACTGCCATTTGTTTTGATAAGGTTTTTTCCTTAGTTTCAATTTTTTTTCTTAAAAAAATATAACCAGCAGATGCAATCAATACAAAGCCGAACAATATTTTAAAAATATCAGGTGCCACATTGTTTGAAATTACTGCACCCAGAATGGTTCCAGGAATTGTGAGCAATCCAAGTTTGATTCCCAATGAGAATTCAATTCTCTTTTGTCTAGAATATGAAATTGTAGATGCAGTTGCATTACTCAATGCGGCAAAAAGACTATTACTTGCTGCAGCAGTCGGAGAAAATCCCAGAAAAGTTAAAACAGGAACTACGATTATTCCACCCCCAAGACCAATCATAGAACCTAAGATTCCAGCAGCAAAGCCCAATAAAATTATCCATAATTGATCAATCATAGTAATTGAAAATCATATGGAGATATTGTATATTACATCTTGTGTTAGTTTGTTATGAGAAATTTCCAGAGGTATCCATTTTCATTTGTAGTGATTTCAAGCAGTATTGGTTTTTCATTCAAACCGTTTATCGTGGATTTACTGGTAACGGATGTATTTTCTAGATGATGTAAGTTTGCAGCATCAATCCAGGATGAAACAGATTCAAAATTGCCAGGTTTTTTCTCATCCCAGCAGTCGCAGATCACAGATTCAATCATAGAATTTACAATAATTTTGATATCATCAAGTTGAGATGTAGAAGAATCACTCTGCATTACCCCAATCACATATTCAGGGAATGCATTACTGCCAACCATCTGTATGTTTCCCAGATACTGACCTTCAGAATTCAATAATTCTGTAGAGGTACAATATTCTATAGATTTTTGAATGAGTTCATCGGAAAAAAATGTACAGTATTTATCAATAGAGAATCCATTTAATTTTAACGGAGACGACATTTGTATGTTAAACAGGTCCAGATTATACTGTAATTCCTTGTTTGTATCAATATAAGAGAGAGAAAGAGTGTTTGATGTTGATGAGATATGTTTGCCACCATCAGGTATCAAAACATAAGAAAGTAAAATCGCAATTGCGATTATTGCAATAGACGGAATTAGAACAACCTTATTCATCAAAAATATCTGAAGAATATTCCAACATAAGGTTTTGTAATGTCAAATTGAGATTATGCTCAATACAGAATCTTTTGTGATGTTATTTTGATCAACAAAACCTGAGGTCACTTCAAGAACATAAAGTGCTTCTCCATCAGGAACAACACTCTGACAGGTTGTTATTTCTAATGCAGTTTTACAGGGGGGAACATTTTTTTCTATATGTACCACTTTTCCGTCATAATCAAACCAGATCATATCTAGAGAAAACTGCATATTCAGCATCCAAAGAGAATAAAGTCCAGGTTCCTGAAATACGAAAATCATTCCTTGATCATAAGGGAGTTGATCTTGAAACATCAATCCACGAACACGTCTGGGTTCGGAATCTGCAATTTGCACTTCAAGAGGAACATCATCCACCATTACAGTACCCCTAGGGAATTCAACGGATTCTAATTTACTGTCACTTGGTAGAGTCATCAATCCAACAGCACCAATAATCACAGCTGCAATAGTAACAGGAATTAACGCCTGTGCCCTAGTTGTCATATTGGAATTTGCCCCAATCCTTTTAAAAACTAAAGGAGGTCAAATTACAGAATTCTTAAAGTCGCTAATTGACGATATTGTGTTTTTTGTCTGATGACCAACATCATGCAATGTGGACCCGTTGTATTTTTTATCAAGATAGCGTCCCGCTACTATCATCGGACCCCCAATTGCACACGTTATACCAGTGGGTTCAGGAATCCATAACATTAAAAATCCAATTTTTTGGAGTTTTTTGCCTGGTGCAGGAGCTTTTTGAAGTGCACCTAACGAATTTGCAGTATGTTTATCATCAATATTTGTAATTTCAGAATACAAATCAGCTCTGCGTTTAGCTGAATCAGAGAATTTTCTTAATTTATCTAGACGTTCCTTTAGGGGATCAACCATTTCATTGTTAATTTAGAAGAAATTAGATAACAAACAAAGATCAACAACGGTCACTTTCAAGTCAACAAAGAGTAGCTAAAATCAACT
>JAOUAE010000159.1 GCA_029861085.1 Candidatus Nitrosopumilus sp.
GTTAAAGAAACTACGCGTTGTAACTTGTCGTAGTATGTCGTAAGGCAAATTTTATGCGTAGAATATGACAATTTACAACAAAAAAAGATGAGTGGAAAACAAAGATACACATAGTTGTGTAAATCAACACAAAAATAATTTTGAATAAATACGCTGATGATTTTTTACTATTTCATGTCTGAAAATAAAAAGCAAAAAGATTTCAAAAAATATTTTCTTCAGATGATGTTTAACAATAAAAAAATAGAATCCGCATACCTTCCAGGGAAATCAGATTCCATGAGAACCGCCAACAAGAGGTCTTCAACATGAATGGGTACGATCCCGTTATAACCATTCAACGTGTAGAATCTGAAACCAAATCCAAGAATACATTGTTTGGTTGCCAACTTTGTTCTAGAAATATTCTCTTCAAAAGTAAAAGACAACTGCTGCATCACGTTACGCGAAATCACCTGGACGAAGTATCAAAAGAAGAATATCTGAAACTACGAAAAGTAGTCCGGACTATAGAGCAAGCATATCTGGAAGGTGTTTTGGTATTATGAAAAAAGTACACTGTCCTATTCCGTGGTGCCTGCTTTAGCAAAATCCAAGACTTTCTGATCTTGCATTTCTGAAAAATCATTTACACCAAAAACATAGTTCAAAGGAAAGATCAAAAGTAGCATCAATACTTGGTTATCCAAATTATGCTGATGGAAATTCCCATATTGATTACTTGACTATTCAGGGAATTGTGGGGAATTGAAACCATGATGGAAAAAGGAAAAAAGTTTACAAGCATTGAAGGCTTTGACTTGAGCTTTGTCGTTGACGAGTTAAACAAGACACCAAATGCAGCAATGAATAAAATGAAAACTACTGGTAAAAGACCTGTAGAACTAATCGAAAATTATCTTGACACAAAAATCAAGAATGATCCCTTTCTTGTAAGACAACTGCTGAGAATCTATTTTTCGGCATACACAAATGAGCCAATTAATGCGGGTTTGCTGGCTCCCTCTTCTGAAGGGAAGACATATGCTACTGTAGAGATTGCAGAAATTTTTCCAAAAGATGACGTCATATCGATAGGTAGGATGTCGCCAACTGCTCTGATTCATGCCCATGGCATATTAGTTGATGAAAGCGGTAAGCCAATCAAGGATAAACTGGAGAAGATCAGGCTCGATATTTTCAATGCCGAGGCCGATAAGGACAGGAAATCTGTCATGCAACTAAAGCAGATTTTGGCAGATATGGTGGCAACTGCCAGAACCGAGGTTGATTTTACTCACAAAATATTGCTGTTCTTGGACAGTCCTAGACCTGAAACATATGAGATCCTGAAACCGATAATGTCTCATGACAAAAAGGAAATCATTTACAGAACTACCAAATCAGATGGCTCACTAAATGTCAAGGAGACAATAATCAAGGGATGGCCTGCTGTCATTGTATGCTCTGCAAAGAACGAGGCAAAAAACGAGGTATGGTCAGAGATTGCATCAAGGGAAATAATTCTTCACCAAACACTGATGTCTCAAAGTATCATGAAGCCAACAAGTTGACATCTGTCAAGATAGGAATGCCTTCGATGTTTACCATTGATAATGACGAGGAAAGAATCATCAAATTTTATGTTGAACGGTTATGTCATTCATTGAAAAAACTTTCAGTCAATGGAAACAATGCCGTGTTTAACCCATTTGCAGAAAAGATGGCAGACTTATTTCCACACAATGAGGGAATCACAATGAGACATTTCAAGAGACTGCATTCATTTGTAAACATTGAAACCCTGATCAGTGCTCATTCTAACATGAAAATTGAATATCGGCATCATTCCAAAAAGGAAAAGCAGATTTTTGTTGTCACTTCGCTCAAGTCAATTGCAAATGCAATTAAGATACTTGGAACCATCTCAACTGTTGCACCTGAAAAAATAAAATTCTACAACAAGATTTTTGTTCCGCTGTTTAAGGAAAAATATTCCATTCAGGCAAAGATTGAAGAACAACAAAAGGATTTCAAATTGGTTGAAGATACGCAAACATTAACCGCCAATGAATTGCTGAAAAAGTCATCAAAGTTTTTCATAAACCTATGACTCCAAAGCAAGTACAAGAAAATTATCTAAAACCATTGATTGATGAGGGGATTTTAGAATGGAAACCAAATCCTGACAACAAAAGGCAGTATCTTTATTTTGTTTCAAGCAAGCTGACTGTAAACAACCTTGAGGAGATGAATCGACAATTAATCAACAGTGTCAACAATCATTTTGGTTATATATGGTCGTGCCTAGTGCGACCTTTCCAATTGTAGACAAAAAGTGGGAAAATGATTAGGATTTTTGAGGATGAAAATCCAAATATTTCATACCTAGAATTCAAGAAGAAAATTTCCGGTAGTATTATGAAAAGTATCGACAATCAAGAAAATGATTCTAGTGAAAATTAGGCATAAAAATGGTCAAAATTTAGATTGTCTGTATTGTTGATTGCATGTCGATTTCATAATATCTTTTCTTTGAATTATGTAACATCATCTTAATTGATTTTTCATAATCCTAATGGAGATTATGAAATGTTAGTAAATTCATTGACAGTAAAAAATAGAATGTCTCTTTGTAGATGTTACGTATCAAACAATGATCATATTGATATACTTGGAATGTATATATACAGATAATGCTGTTAAAGAATCCGTCAAATTGTGAAAATCTGAAATATTTAGGAGTAGTTAGATCATAATGAGTCTGGCATATATTTTGCTACAATGCGATGAAGGAAAAGAAAAAGAAGTACTAAAGGAAATAAAACAACTAGATGAAGTAAAGGAAGCATACGAAACATTTGGCCCCTATGATGCAGTTGTAAAAATTGAATCTAACTCTCCTCAAGAAATAAAACAAGTTTTCAATGAAAAAATTCATGGTTTGTATGGAATACGTTCAACTCTGACTTTGTTAGAGGAATTGGATGACCATCCTAAGATCTGATGGGAAATTTTCATAATCTTAGATATGATTATGAATTAGATCGCTCGATTTTTTTAAAGAAATCCTTGATTGATAATTATAGAATTATTTAAAAATACTAAAATTAATTCAATTATTCAATGGTTCTCACAAAATGCATTCATTGTAATGATGAATTTGAAGACATATTCAACAAAAGAGTATGTTCAACAAAATGCGCAGTTGAAGCTTTACATAACAGTATCTTCAACTGATTACCATTTTTTCATAATCCTATACAAAATTATTCTTCATCTTAGATACGATTATGAAAACATCTACGGATTACTAAAAAAGGGCTAATTGAGAATCAACTCAACATCTATCTTGCCGCTTTCAAATTTACTTTTGATGCCTTTGATCCTGCTTTTGTACAAGAAGAGTCGCTTTCCTTCATCTGT
>JAOUAE010000037.1 GCA_029861085.1 Candidatus Nitrosopumilus sp.
CTGATTGATAGTTTGGAACTCTTTGAATCTGCTTGACTATTGCAGGTGTTACAAAAAAAGAACGCACCTGTTGGTTATTCACATCAAATATCTCTACAGTGTCTATGACATTATAGTCTGTCATTCCATCTTCTCCAATTGCCTCCTTTGGAGTGTATGGTGACGGCTTACCTCTGTTAGTTCGAAAGTCTTTGATGTTGATGATTTTACCTGAAATCTTTCCTATTCCTATGGCTTTGGTTTGTTCTTGTGGTTTGTTGTAATCCCCCAAGTTGATTTGAGTTTGTGTCGTTTCGTTCATTTGTGATTCTACTGGTGATGTGAAGAAATCCTAAATGAGTTGTTTCTTTCATGAATTGATGACGTCAAGTCAATGATGATTCTGTATTTTATTGGAATTTTTTGAGACAAAATAGCCTCATAGTTAGGTTGAGTGACGAGAATAATTTGAAAAGATAATTCACAATTGATTCCTTTCTGGTATTCTCTGTTCTATTCTTTGGATAATGAAATTATCATATCTATTTCGTAATTATTAGACAGATTATATCAGATTTTGAATATGGCAGCATGTTCTAATTTTCAAAAAATCCTGCACTATCTTTTCCTGTAATATCATCATTATTTTCTGACATGCAAAGTTACTATGATCTCACTTTGATTGTTGTCAAAATCCTCACTAAATCTGACTTCTTTGTCAATGAGGGTGAATTCTTCAAGTAAGGAACCATCCTCGTTAAATGTTTTGACCAACTTGTTTTTGGGCAGGACTGATACTTCCCTAGGATGATGGTATAGTCTGATTGGCTCCTCGTCTCTTATTATGATTTTCAAACAATCCCCCTGCAAACAAGAAATAGAGTACTTTATTTGAATATTTTTTTGATTCTCACGTGCATGAAAGATCTTTGTAATTCACCCCAGTTTGGTTTTGACGATGAACTAATTATTTAATGTCAAAAATCAAAAAATGATTCGAACCTCTATAGATTCATACTTTGTGATACTGAATAAAAACTGTAAATCAATGATGAAAATCATATCAGTTGTTTTTATAGAAAATTTATCAGATTAAAAAAATGTCACTTTTAAATATTTCAAAAAAACCGATTTCAATTTTAAAAAAATCTAGTATTTCAGAAGTAATCAAAAAATTATTGGACTACAATCTTAGTAGATTAATTGTTGTAGATACTGGAAAACCCCTAGGTATTATTACAGAAAAAGATATTGGTTTATTCTTATTTTCTGAAACAACTGGACAAGGATTAGATTATATTCCTATTACAAAAATCATGAAACCTATTTTGTTTGTGGATGAATCACAATCTCCAGAAAAATCTGCAAAAACTATGATTGAGAATGAAGTTAGTTCTCTTACTATAGGCTCTGAAAAAGAACTAAAGGGTATTTTTACTAAAACTGATCTTGTAAAATATTATTTGAATAATCTTTCAGATGAAAGCAAAGTTGTAGACTATATGACCCATGATTATATCAATACACATACTGCGGCACCCTTGTTTAAGGTTGTAAGAAAGATGTTAGAAAAAAAGGTATCACGAGTAATTGTAAAGGATCAAAATGAGCATCCTGTGGGCGTGATTTCGTTTAGGAATCTGTTTAGAATTTCTATCGAGTTGGGCGATGAGGAAGAAGATTTAGAACATACTACTTTAGATCAAATCCGAAAAGGGTTTCTTTCAGAGGAAGGATTTGGAAATATATCATTAGCAAGAGATGTTATGACTAAAGGACTAGTCACAATCAAATTTAATCAGAGTTTATCAGATGCGTGTGAACTGATTTTAGAAAACAATGTCAGTGGTTTGGTAGTGTTGGATGGAAATGAATCGATTGCTGGAATTATTAGCAAAACAGACATCGTAAAAGCTTTGGCATCTTTAAAATAATTCTATTTTTACAATGATCTGAGTTGTCCATTTCTATTCACAATATGATGGGGCCTAACCGAACTAGTGGAGCAAGTTATTAATTTCAATAATTTCAGATTTTTCCTTTAGATGCTATAACGTTGACAATATCTGATTTCGTTACTATTCCGACCAATTTTTTGTCTTGTACCACGGGAAGACCGCTAATCCCATGTCTTATCATTAAAATTGCAGCCCCATACACAACATCCCTTGGAGAGACAGAAAAGGGTTCTTTTGTCATGATGTCTTTTGCTGAAAATGTAAGCAAGTAACTTAGCTTATTCACATTAAATTCATTGGGTTGAGAATTCCAAAATATCTCAGATCTTTCCTCAGGATCAGTGAACTCTTTGTGCAGATCAAAAGTCTTTGCAGGAACAAAGTCTCGATAAGTAATGATTCCTACAGGTGTCTTATTCTTTGATACAACCACTCTGCGTATTTTATTATTTAGCAGAATGCTCTCAACTTCAAAAATAGAGTCATTAGGTGATACAGTGATTACTTTTTTTGTCATGATTTTTGATATGGGCAATGATGCAGTACTTATCATTAGAAAAGTTGAAACGAGGTCCGTTTTTGTTACAATTCCAATTAATTTACCTTTAGGATTATTTACAATAACTGAACTAATCCCATGCTCTTTCATCAGTTTTGCACAATCATAAATTGAATCATCAGGTTGCACTGTGACTAGATCTTTGGACATTATATCCCGAACAAGAATTTTTGCAATTGGCTTTCCACTAAAAACTGAAACACTTTTTGCGATATCTTTCTCAGTCACAATCCCTACAGGTTTTTTATTAAACTCAATTATCAGCCTCCCAATCCTATGTCGAATCAAGATATCTCTTGCATCCAGTATGCTGGTATTGGGTGGAATTGAGATTGGTTGCTTAATGATTGATTTTAACTCTACAGGAATATCTGCTAGAACTTTTGACTGTCTTTTGCGTTTCATCAAAAAATATTGGTTTTCTAGTTATATCAATACCGTACAAAATATCAATTGTGAGAATGTTGGAATCCCTCAAAAATCAAATCTGACAATCAATTCACACAATCAAATAACATAGATGCATTTATTGTATGGATGGTACTTGAGCTTAATACGTTATTTGTTGGAAATTATCTTACTGCATTTCCAATTTCTGTTTTAGATTCTGTTTCACTTCGTGATGCTGTGGGATTTATGGCAAGAAGAGGTATCGGTAATCTAATTGTAAGCACAAATCATGGCGAACCCCTGGGAATTCTTACCGAACGTGACGTTCTAAAGCAGATTGTTGAAAAAGACATCTTTCCTGATATTGAACTATCTAAAATGATTTTGACTCCTTTTCTAAAGATTACTCCTGATACATCTGTTCAAAGAGCGTCTGAATTAATAATATCAAAAAAAGCACGGTTGCTCGTTTTTGCAGAATCTGATAAACTAGTTGGGATAATCACT
This sequence comes from Candidatus Nitrosopumilus sp., assembly GCA_029861085.1. The sequence goes on from JAOUAE010000037.1 coordinate 3,394, forward strand.
CCCAGTGATCTTTTACGTGCATTTAGAAAGACATACGTTGCACCTACATTAGATGAGGTTGCAAGTAAAAATGTATGTCATATGGCATATGATGAATCAATTCTTGATGTTTGTAAGGTAATGTATGAGAAGAGAATTGGCTCTGTGATTGTAGATGGAAAAGATTCAGGACATGGTATGTTTACTGAACGAGATCTTGTTTTTGATGTACTAAACAATAAAGTTCAGCTAAGTGAATCTGTAGAACTTTACTCTTCATTTCCGTTAATTACTGCAAAAGATGGAATTCTTGCAAACGAAGCAGCAAGCATCATGGCATTGCATCATATCAAAAGACTTGCATTGACTTATGATGAGAGAATTACTGGAGTGGTGACTGTGCGAGATATTGTTGATGCATATCAAAGTGGGTCACCACAGATTAAAAATTATTAGACTTTGGTGTTATTCTTCACCTCGACCGACGCAAGGTTGTGATTTGTCTCCAAAAAAGTTCTAATCTGGAGATATTAAGTACTCTTTTTGATAAAATTTTAACTTCAGTGATTTGAAAATCAGTTGGGATTTTCAAATTTCCAAGAAGTTAACAAAAGAAAATAATAATTGTATATCATTCATCTCATAAACAATGTTGTTTTTAGTTGATGGGATGCTTGGAAATATTGCCAAAAAATTACGATTGTTTGGACTTGATTCTGAGTATTTATCAGATATTGATGATTCCAAATTAATTGAAAAAGCCAAAAATGAAAATAGAATAATAATTTCTAGAGACCGTCATCTGATTGATAGAGCAAACAAAAATGATGTTTTATCAATCTATGTTACAAAAGAAAATGAAATTGAACAATTTTTAGAAATTCTTGAAACTACGAATTTACAATTAGATGAAATCTCGGGAGATGTCGCAAGATGTACCAAATGTAATTCTGCAACATCTCAAATCAGTAAATTGAAAATTGGAAATAAAGTTCCACAAGGGGTTTTGGAATTTAATGACAAATTTTGGAAATGTGATAAATGTGATCAAATCTACTGGGAAGGAACGCATATTAAAAATCTTCAAGAATTTGTACATAAAATAAATCTGTATTCTTAGTTGTAACTTGTTTTCTAATGTAACATAAAAGAAGAATTTGAGTAAAATGGACCGGATGGGATTTGAACCCACGACCTTTGCGGGAAATTATTTCCTTACGCAGTGTGAGTGCGTCATCCAAACCAAACTAGACGACCGGTCCAACAAAGTTACTAAAAGGGGCATTTTTTTGTCTTTAGGTTGACTGAATATGTCACAATTACCTTGACCTTTTTTACCAATTCTGAAAATTACAATCATGTCTCTTCAAGAATTTGACACTCTAATTGATAGGATGAATCTAGCTTTTGATTATGCTGATAATTTGGGACAATATGTGGAAGCTGCTAAATTATTGTATCAAATGAATGATCAATTACCTGATGATCTACGGCTAACTTTTGAAGAACTAGATAATCCTAATACTGCAAAATCCTTTATAATGCAACATCATGATGAATTAAAATCTGCAATTGTAAATTATAGGCAAAGATTGATGAATTTTTAATTCTATTTCTTGACACCGAGATTTCTGTTTTTTAGTCTCAGGTATGGGTTCCTGCATTTTCTGCATCTTGTAGCACCAATGTCATTTCTAGCTCCACATTTGAAACAAATTCTCATGACAAGACGTGCTTGTTGTGCAATTCTTTTCTTCTCGGGATCTGTAATTGGCATTTAACTGTCTCCTTAATCTCTCTCTTTTATTCTAATCGGATTTTTCCATCTTTCCTGCAAGTAATACTGGTACTTCTGCAGGTCTTTTTGCAACTGGGATATTTGCTTTGTTAAACATTGATACCTTGGATTCTGCCGAACCATAAGTTCCCATGACGATTGCTCCTGCATGACCCATTCTCTTTTCTTTTGGTGCTGCTCTGCCTGCAATGTATGCTACTGTTGGTTTGTTAAAACCACTATCGATGATTCTTTGAGCTAAAATTTCTTCAGAATCCCCTCCGATTTCTCCCACGATTACTAGGCCTTCTAAATCTGGAATATCCTTAACCATATCAAATGCATCAATGAGTCTTGTTCCGTTTACAGGATCTCCGCCAATTCCAATTGTAATTGATTGCCCAAATCCTGAATTTGTAAGTGCATCTGAAATTTCATAGAGTAATGTTCCGCTCTTTGATAGTACTGCAATCTTGCCTATTTTGAAAGGCATTGGAGGCATAATTCCAACTTTGATTAAATCTGGAATCATGATTCCTGGTGTGTTTGGTCCGATAACCACTGCTCCTTTCTGCTTTGCCAAATCTAATACTTCCATGGTGTCTCTGATTGGAACGTGTTCTGGAATTGCAACTAGTAATTTGATTCCGGCATTTAGTGCATCTTTTGCTGCTTGGAGAAAGAATTTTGCTGGAACAAAAATAATTGAAATTTTTGCATTTGTTGCATCTACTGCATCTTGCATTGAATTGTAAATTGGAACTTTATCTTCAAATTTCTGACCCCCTTTACCTGGGGTGACTCCTGCTACAACATTGGTTCCGTATGATATCATATTTTTTGCATGTAATGAACCATATGCTCCTGTGATTCCTTGAACAATTACCCCTTTATTTTCATAATCAGAATCTCCAGGTTTTCCTTTCATTATTTCAAAAATATCTGTCATTTCTTTACTCCCATTACAGCAGCATTGATTGCCTCCTCGATTGAACTAAACATGTTGGTTTTAGATCCTTGAAGCATTTCTGTCGCTTTTTCTGACTCTGTTCCTTTCAGTCTTGAAAATACTGGCAAGTCAATTAGATTATCTTCATACGCTTTGAGAAATGCTTCTGCAACCACTGTAGTTTTTACAATTCCTCCGTAGAGGTTTACCAGAATACCTTTCACTCTATCCATCTGACTGATCAAGGTTAATGCTTCATATACTGATTCTGTAGTTGCACCACCACCTACATCTAAAAAGCATGCTGGCTTTCCACCGTTATCTGATAACATGTCTAGTGTGGACATTACAAGGCCTGCACCATTTCCGACAACTGCAATATCTCCATCTAGTTCTACTAATGAGAATCCGCTTTTTTCAGCTCGTACTTCAATCTCTGATTTTTCTTGATATTTTTCTAATTCTGGATGTCTAAAATTACTATTGTCATCTGTTACAAATTTACCGTCAAGTGCCATGATTGTATCATCTTGCATGATGGCTAGTGGATTAATTTCTACAAGCTCTGCTTCTTTTTCAATTGTAAGTTTTGATAGTTTTTTCAAAGTATCTACAAATTGTTCTGCTGTGTTTCCTTCTAATCCGATCTCTTTTGCAACCTCTTTTGCAAGTTCGTCAGAAACTTCTCCTAATCCAACTTCTTTGATAATCTGATTTTTTACTGATTCAATTTCAACTCCACCTTCAGCTGATGCAATAATCGTATAGCATCTCTTTGAACGGTTCAAAAACAACGATAGATACAATTCTTTTTTAATATCTGCCATTTTTTCTAGCAGTATCGCCCTTGCTTTTTCACCCTTTATTGTCAAGTCCATGACTTGAGGGTATTTTAGTTCAAATTCGTCATCATTTTGACATTTTTGAATGCCTCCTGCCTTTCCTCTGCCTCCAACTGGTACCTGGATTTTAATTACAAATGGATATCCTAATTCTTTTGCATGTTTTCGTCCTTCCTCAATATTTGTGGATGATATGCTGTTTAGCAAATTAATTCCATATTCTCGAAATAATTCTTTAGCCTGAAATTCTAGTAATTGCATGCAAAATTCATGAATTTTATGGTCTTTATTAACTATGATGTTATTTTAATTGCTCCTCTAGAAAGTCGATCATTTCTAAAAAGCGATCTTTGCTTTTTCTCAATAATTCCTGGGGATACTCTTCAATAGTAAATACAAATTGTTGATGAAAGCTTGGAACTAAAATTCCACCAGATGTAACCATTTGCTCAATCACATATCCTTTGGTAAGTGTACATACAATTTCTTCATATGATTCTTCTTCTTCTTCTAGAGTTTGCCTGTAAAGGACAATGGGCCTGTTTGTTTTTGCAACAATCTCTGAACCTTTTTTTAACAAATCTGATAATTGTTGTATCTGCCATGTATCTAGACTAATCTGTTTTACCATGCAATTGATGTGTCATTTTTATATTTAACCCTGATAAAACAACGCATCTTCACAACTTGTCGTCAATAAAATTACGTAATTACAAATTTAAAATAAAGAAAATGATGTGGCACTTATGCCATATCGAGTGCTCTAGAATGTTTTCTTGTATGTGGTCTTTCACCAGGATATTTTCGTCTCATGTGTCCTGATGGTCTTCCGTAGATTAGCTCTAGGAACCAAGACTCGTGTTCAATCTCTTCAGCAAGAATATCTTTTGCAATATCATATGTGGCGGGATCTTTGCCTAAAGTCATTTTGCAAATTTTATCCCAGTTGACAATTGCACCTTGTTCTGCTTTGAGACATTTTTCTAGAATTGCTTTGTGATCTGTTGGATTTGCTGGAAGTTGTAGAAATTCACAACCTGAAATTTTGATAAATTCGGTTGCATCATTTGGAAGAGAACCTCCTAGCTGATAGATTCTCTCAAGACATGATTCAAAGTGGCTAAGATCTTCCATTCTTGCATCTTCGATAATTCCTTTGAGTCCTTCTCCTTCCATGCCTGTACAATGTGCTCTGAGGTTGGTAAAGTAGTAGTATGCAGTAAATTCAACTGCTGCATTTTTGATTAACTCTTTTACCAATTCATCGACATCGAGGCCATTTTGTTTTAGAATGTTAATTCCAACAACATTTGGTTTTGATTCGGACATTTCTCTTTGCAATTTTTGATTGTAATAAAAATATTACATTTATTATCAAAATCTATTCTACCGATATTTTGATTTTTTGACCGTCAATGTCATCATCCTTGTATTCCTTGCAAGATTTTGCAAAGTTGACCTGCTTTACTCTGACTAAAAATGCCAATTCTTCAGTTCGTTCTTTTATCATTTCAAGTGACTCTTCATCTAATTCTAGAATTGACGCAACATCTAAAACATCAGTTGGTGTATATCCTCTTTCTTTTCTAAGAGTTTGAAGCCTTCTTGCAATATCTTTTACCAATCCTTTTGCCATCATCTCTTTGTTTCTAGATGTTGAGATTAATACAGTGTATGTGTCTCTTTTTGCTGCTGCAAAGTTTTCACTTGCATCAAAATCTATTATGAAATCATCTTCATCTAATGATATTGCTTCGCCATCGATATCAAAACTATATTTTCCATCTTTTTGCAATGATGACGTAATTTCTTCAGGGTTTGTTTCGTTAAATACTGCAACCAGTTTTCCCATGTGTTGTTTTACTTTTGGTCCTATTCTTTTTCTTTCTAATTCTATTACTGCTTTGACAGGCAATCCCAATTGTTTTAATTCTAATAATTGTTCTAGTCCTGATTCCTTTTCTGTCTCAACAATACTAAATTTTTCTACGTTTAACTGGGATTGCAATAATTCTGCTAATAATTCGAGTTTAATTTTCTGATCTTTTTTTACACAAATTTGTGCCTCATTTAGTGGCCATCTTCTCTTTAACTTTCCTTTCATTCTTGCTGCAGATGATGTAGATATGACGTCTTTCATTATGTCAAATGACTCTTCAATTTTTTCATTGACTAGTGATTCTTGATATGAGGGCCATCTATCAAGCAGAATACTTTGTTTTTCATGAAATACAGTTTGATAAAGATACTCACTAGTAAATGGACAAAAGGGGTGAATCAAAATATCTAATGTTTTGAGTACCTCGCTTAGTACTGCATAAATTGACAATCTTCTCTCTTTCTTTTCCTCATCCTCATCCCATAACTCTCCTCTTGTAATTGGAATGTATATTTGACTTAGATTATTTATTATGAAATCATCTATTGCCTTTGCACATTCATGGAATTTACATGCTTGATTTTTTTCAGTCATTTTTTGAATTAATTTTTGGAGCTTTGATAAAAGCCAAATGTCTGGCGATGTTAACAAATTATTTTGCTTTGCCCATTTCACTGTGTTTGTTTGGTCAAAATTATCATATTGGCTATTTTGTTTAAAGTATAGGTGCAAATTGAACAGTGTGTTGATTACCTGATACGGTCTTGACATTAATTCGTCAGTGCTAAAGCTTAATGGTTCAATCGGACTTGCTTTCCACATGAAATAAAATCTTATCAAATCTGCTGGATATTTTTGAAGTAGTTCAGCCCCTTCCAAAACATTTCCTTTACTTTTACTCATTTTACCTCCCTTTTCATCAAGTACATGGCCCTGAAACAAGAATGCCTTGTAAGGCGATACTGCGGAGTTGTTTAGGATTACGTTTTCAATTAGTAATGTGTATGCCCATCCTCTAGTCTGATCAATTCCTTCAGTAAAAAATGGCGCAGGAATCTCATTGGAATATTCTTCATCTGTTAATGACGAATATGGTGCAGAGCCACTGTTGTGCCATGTATCTAGGACATATTCTTCTCTCCTTGTATTGACACTGCCACATTTTTTACATTTTATTGTAATGTGATCAATCCATGGTCTATGTAATTCAAAATCTGGACCGTCTGGTAATTTATCTGCAGATTCAACAATCTCTTTTCTTGTAAAGAACCAATTTTTCTCCCCACAGTCTTCGCAATTCCAGACAGGTAATGGACAACCCCAAATCCTTTCTCGTGAAATACACCATGGATGTCTTTCTTTGATAATTCCAAGAAATCTATTTTTTGGCTGTTCAAAAAAGTATTCTACGCTTTCTGCTGCATCAATTGCTTTGTTACCTAATCTATCTAATTTGTAAAACCATCCCTTTCTTGCAAGCCATACAATTGGATGGTGTGATCTCCAGCATAGGGGATACTTGTGTTTTATTTTACCGATTTTTACTAGTGCGTTGCATTCTTTTAGATCCTCAACTATTGGTCTGTCTGCATCTCTGACAAACATGCCTTGATATTTTCCTGCCTTGTCTGTAAATTTCACTTCATCATTTATGGGGTTAAAAATTTTGACTGCACGTTTATTTGCAATTTTGATATCTTCCTCTCCGTTTGCCGGAGATAAGTGGACTAGTCCACTTCCTGTACTTGCATCCACAAAAGATTCTGAGACTGCAACATGATAATTGTCTAATTTGGAATATTCGTTTAACTCTGGAATTAAGCTCAGTAGTGGATGGATGTATTTTTTTCCTTCAAACTCTGAACCTTTTACCGTTTTTTCAATTTTATAATCTTCAATCTTTACTTCTATCATGAATTCCTTTAATCTTGTTTTTCCAACTATCCATGTCTCATTCTTTACTTTTACAAATGTATAATCTTCTTTAGGCTGTAATCCAACCATTGCATCTGTAACTAGCGTGAATGGCATAGTAGTCCATATTATCAAAAATACGTCTTCATCCTCTAGCTTTACTTTGTAGTATAATGATGGATCTTTGACTTCCTCATATCCCTGATTTACTTCTGCATGGCTAAGTGATGTTTGGCAACTTGGACAATATGCAATTACAGTAAAATCTTCTTCTAAAATCCCATTCTCATGTGCTTTTTTTAGCACTTGCCATTCTCTTT
>JAOUAE010000160.1 GCA_029861085.1 Candidatus Nitrosopumilus sp.
CCAGATGTAATTGCATCAACAGTAATTCCAGATACGGTATATTCAACATCAAAGGAATTTCCTTCAACATCAACAGTAATTGTTTCAGCATATACTAATGCGAGTGAAACCATGGTGAACAAAATTAAGCCGAAAGATATTTTCAATAGAGAATTGACATTAGGTAAACTCACAGGTTTTTCAGAATGTAATTTCTCCATAGTAAAATCATTCATTACGATATGTTAACCTTAGAATAGACGTTAAAAACAAAGAGACGATAATAAATCACGTAAAAGTCAAGCTTTTTTACTTATTTTTAAAGTTCAGGCAGAAATTATACTAAAAAAACTAGATGACACCGCGAAGGATCATGACAATCTTTTCAGCAATAACATTTGCAGCTAAAGATTGAGCCTCTTTAGTTTGAGCACCAATGTGAGGTGTTAAAATGACATTATCCAGTTCTGCTAATTTATGTCCAGTTGCAGGTTCTTTTTCAAACACATCCAAAGCTGCGCCTCCCAAAGCACCATTTTTGATAGCATTGTAGAGAGCATCTTCATCTACAACACCACCTCGAGAAGTATTGATAATTTTTGCAGTCTTTTTCATTGTGGACATTTTCTCCGCATCTAGAAGATGATATGTGGAATCTAAAAGTGGAACATGAATTGAAATATAATCAGAACTTTGTAAAAGTGTGCTCAAGTCAGCTTTCATCAAACCAACTTCTTTTGAAAATTCTTCATCAATAGGAACCACATCATAACCAATAATGTTCATATTAAGTGCGCGAGCAAGTCTTCCCAATCTTTTTCCAATATTTCCCAAACCAATAATTCCAAGATATTTTCCTCTGAGTTCGGTTCCCTTGAGTTCTTTTTTGAGCCATTGTCCACCCCTTATTGCTCGGTCTCCTCTTGCAGTTTGTCTTGCCAAAGACAACATTAAACCTAAAACTAATTCTGCAACAGCATTCATTGCACCTTCAACTGCATTGATCACACGGATATTTTTTGCCTTGGCAGATTCTTGATCTACATTATCCAATCCAACGCCAACACGCGCAATAATTTTACATTTGTCTGCCTTTTCAATCATTTCTTTGGTAATAGTCGTTCTACTTCGAACAATTACAATATTGAAACTAGCAATTTTTTCTAGAATCTGTTCAGGGGTAATCTCGGGTTCATATGAAATCTTTAGACCATTGTCATTTAGTATTTTATTTAAAATAGGATCTACTTCATCACAAATCAGTACCGAGTCATCAAATCCCATAAAGATAGAAAAAAAAATACAGAATATAATTCATTATAATGAACTGAACATTTTTTAAAATGCGGATAGAGTTTTAATCAAAGAAGTTACCACAGTTATGCATGAGACTAATTATTAATACAATCTTTGTTTTTTCTATTTCCATAGCATTTTTGATCTTTGTGCCATTCTCATATGCCAGCACAACTGAATTTGGACATACATCAAAAGTATGGATTCCCGAAGAAGAATTTCTTTCATATTTTGATTCAAATGGAGTATATACTGTTGTAGGCAATGTTAAAAATGAAAATGATTTTGCAGTAATTCCTACAATTTCAGTTTCAGTCATGGACGATTCGATAATCCATACAAAAACAATTCAACATGTACCACTTCCATCCGGTGAAGAAATTCCTTTTAAAATAAAGTTGCCAGAAATAGCAGGAAATACGCCAATTCTAATGCCAACGGAACTGACATTTAAGATAACAGAAAAAGATCCAGTTTCAATAGAGGTTCTTTATGACAAGACTTTGATTAAACATGATGATGGCCATATTACGGGCAGGATACAAAACGTAGGCGATAAAGCGGTATACTACCCTAAGGTATACGCTGTAGTTCATGGCTACGAAATGGTGTTAGATATTGTTCAAAACATGGAATTTATTGAAAAAATAGAACCTGGAGAAATAGTTGAGTTCTCAATGTATCCAGATTTGGCCATTACCGATGATATTTTCTATTATAGCTGTTTTGCCATTACAGACTCCTTTGTTAGACCAATGCAGTCAGAAAGAAATGGAGAAACATTTTACTTTCGTTATGATTCAGGCACTTGGTTTACAGCACCACAGTTCAATGATATTGGAACAGAAATGACATTGAGAACACAAAATAGTTTTCCTCTTAAAACATATGCAAATTTTGAATTTCCATCGTTTTCAGAGAATGAAAAGTTTAGTGTTTATGTAAATGGTCAAGAAAAAAAAATTATACAAAGTATTGACGATAGGGGAAATTGGCATGTAGCTTATACAGTAAATCCACTAGAAAGTGGCCAAATTCTAATTACAGGGTTTAAGGAAGGATGGGATCCTGGAGAAAAAATTCTAATTCCAGACTGGATAAGGATCAATGCAGGTTGGTGGACAACTGAGTTAGCAGATGATGAAGTTTTTGTCAGAGGTCTGGAATTTATGATTAAAGAAAAAATCATAATTCTCAATAATGATAAAATAAAAAATAATGAAACATCAATTCCAAATTGGTTTAAAAACACAACCAATTGGTGGATAGAAAATAAAATCGATAATGAAACATTTGTAAATGTGTTACAAAATTTAATTGATAGAGAGATCATCCGAATCTAATAAATCAAGTCAGGTTTTGGAAGTTTTTAAGGAACATCATTTTCAGTAAGAAAATGAACAAGCATACGATAATCGTAATTGTCGCATCAATCATCATCATAGGTTCCATAGGCTTTTCTGGTTGGAATATTTTCGCATCAGAACATATACAAGTCAAGGCAATCAAAGAGGGATACTTTAGTTATTTTGATTTAATCAATAATGAACAAGTTTTATTTTGCAATCCATTATCACTACCTGCTAATTTTAAAGAAGTTCGAATTTCAATGAATTATGTTGACAAAAATATAGGAGTTCTTCATTTTTCAGATGTGAGTGTAGATAGTAATTCAGAAATTAAAAAACAAGGAGATTTTGACTCAGATGACCCTAAACAAATTCAATATCTGGCATTACATTTTGACGGAATGTATAATGGGGTAATTCCAACCAGAATAGATTCGAATAACATAATGATAGTTACAGAAATCGATTCCCAGGTGTTAGGTTTTATTCCATTCACTAAAGCTAAGCAATACCCAGGACTAGAGTTTTGGAGTCTAATGAATAATCAAAACGCAGATTATAATTGCTAAGTATTAAAAAATAGAAAAAGAAGGATATGCCTATAATAGGCCTAATTGTGTTGCAACAGCAGGTACTGCTTCCCATAGAGGAATTGCACCATCTGCTTGTATTTCGGCTGCACGTTCGTCAGTATACATACCATGAACATTTACTGCTGGATGTGCGATACTGTTCATTCCCATTGGTGGGACAGCAT
>JAOUAE010000161.1 GCA_029861085.1 Candidatus Nitrosopumilus sp.
CAAGACACCAATTACAATGGTTAGCTGTTCCCTCTGAACTTACCTGCAAAGAAGGACTCGATATCATATTCAAATCCACTACAAAAGAGCCAGTTTGCGTCAAACCAGAGACGGTAACAAAACTCATTGAACGTGGTTGGGGTCAGCAGTAATTCTTAATGTCTAAAACCATAAAATTCTAATTTTAATAATGGTAAAATTCTGTAATTATTGTGGATTAGAAATTGAAGAATCTTAAACTAAAATACTAATTCCCTTTGACGGCTTAAATTAATTCTACTCTTATGAAAACTGAACTCGTGAGTAGAACCCTTTATGCATATCTCAAATAAAAAAAAGAAAATGAAAACTAGATTTGTAATTGTAATGATAATTGGAGTAATAATTTTCGGAACTACAACATATCTTTATGATCAAATGTATGATTGCTTGAATCCTCCAATGTGGATGAAAATTCCGTTTTTTGGTCTAGATAGATGCTTGCAAATGTATGCTAATGGAACATTACCTGATTGGACTCAGGCCAGAGAAGATTATGCAAAAAAACAGACTCTAAGCACGAAATTAATTGAACAATTCAAAGACAAACCCGAAGTTGTGGCGTTTTACTCCAAATATGTAGATGCCAATGTTTCAGTACAGGATGATCATGTATCTTATTTTGCAGAAAACGAAGATGACTTTTTTGTTAGGATGAATTTTTATTTTGACCAAAACTATCAACTAGATTATATTGATTTTCACTGTTATGTGAATAGAGTACATCAGACAGATGTACCTCAGAGTTTTATTCTAAAATATTTGAAAGACTGGACATGCAATGAGTATGGTTCACAGAGAACTGGAAATATCCAGATTAGGGGAAACATGGCTAATCAAATCTGTTCTATTATAAGTGACGAATGTCCTTCATATTATATTGGAAACATGCAAGATGATGGTTCTGTAATGGTAGGAATGATAATTTCAGATCAAGAACAAACAATACAATATCAATTTTTTATCAATAATGATACTCTAACTTATGAGACAATAAATGAAAACTAAATTCAAAATAATTATCGGTTTTTCAATTCCAATGATAATTTTTGGAATCTTTGTTCTTCTTATAGCAAATAATGTAAACCAAATGCTTTCAAACTCCGAACGATGGATGGTTGAATTGTAATCTCATCTCGATTTGTCTTATGATCAATTAGAATTGCAAATATAAAATGAAGATCTCAAAAAACTTCACCTTTATCGAGTGCAAACCCTTGAAGATTATTTTGATTCATTGACTCTCAATTTTCAACGGCAATTTAAGCTGCAATTGACACAGATCACAGATTTGTTGTCTCTGTCGACGAAAACTCGGGATATTTTGATCAACAAATACAAGAAATTTTTACAGATATTGATGGCATCAAGGAAGCTAAAGATCTTCATGACTGGATATTACGTTAAAATCCTACTTTTGAAATTATTTTTTGGAAAAATTCATACCTACAATAATGGGGCCTTGAACCAACTTGACAAGTCACCTCGAAGGTCCTTTATCATTTTAAAAAATACCGAATTTACTGGATTCCATCTCTTCTTTAATTGCAAGCTTGAATCTGGGGGATTTACTCTCTATATTTTTTGACAACCATACTAAAAATTTCTTTTCAGTTCCTTTTCCCTTTAATTTTTCAAAATCCGACCCCATCATTTCCACTAATTTTTCTACTAATGATTTGTTTACACTTAACACAAAAAAATGCCAACCAAAAGCAAATTCTGAATCCGTCATGACAAAATCTTCTTGACCGTGAACCATCTCTTCTAAAAGTGATAATTGACGAGTTAATGCTTTACTAGTTTTATCATAATCTACGGCAGAAACATTGATGTTGATCTTTCCTTCCATGTTTTGTTCATATAAAAACAAAATAAAAGGATTACACAGATTATTCCTTTAATAGATATTCAAAATCTATGTCAAAATGCATTTTCATGATATTAATGTAAGTTTGGATGGATTCCGGAATTTCATCTCCACATACCACTCCCAATTTTTTTGCATTAATCCAAATTATCAATGTTTGAATGATTGTCAAAAATCGATCATTTTTAATTTCTGGGGTGCCTATGGATTTGGTATATCTTTCAGCAAATTCCCATGCTGTGATAAAATCTACACATTTTACACCGAAAATTGCCAACAATTGTTCTTGCATACTTTGTGCCTTTTTGAATGGAACTTTGTTGATAATGTATGGAAAATCCACTTGATCTGGAAGACAATCTGGAAGAGGTCCCCAAATTGTAATTATTTTTGTTTCTGGTTTTAGTGTTTCAAATTTTTCTAACATTTGATCTATTACATTTTCATCTGTAAACCAAAATAAAATTATTGTAGCATCTGAAATATCTGACTCTACTATGTTTTGGTAAATTAAATCTGCTTGAATATTTTTTCCTTTGAGTTTTTTTTTTGCTTGTTTTATTTTTTCTAAATTATTATCAATCCCTATGGCCCTCTTAACTTTAAATTCACTAGCTGCTATTTCAATTCCTTTTTCATCACCGCAACCTAGGTGATAAAAGATATCATCCCTGTCTAAACCTGCAAATTTAAAAATCTCTCTAAATGATTTTTCTGATAGATGCGCATCTTCCCCGCTGAGTAAATTATTTGGTAACGTTTCTAAATAATCTTCAATTTTCATTAATACTATTCCAATAAACGAGAATTTATTCTCTTATGCATGAACTTATTCGCCTGTATACCTGACCCTAAATACGTTAAATGAGTTGTCTCTCAATTAGATCCCTAGATATGAGAACGTTCAAAGACAAATCGTTGAGATTTTCAGGCTGTAAAGGCATTGCTTCTTTTTTAAAGCCCTTTGACATGGTCTCTTTTGGATTGACACTTTGTTTAGTCTTTGATTCTGATGACGGTTCTGACATTTTAGCATATTTGTCAAAATTAGGATCATCCGTTAACATAATAAAATATTAAGAAATGCAAAATTAAAAATACTTTGCAGAGTCTTGAAAAAACATTCATTATCATAATAAATAAGATTATAGAAAATAGTTCAAAAAACAGTCTGAATTTACTGTTTAACTAACTAAGTAGAGACAAAACAAGAAGAAAATGATAAACAATTAGATGAAACAATTCTGGTTTTTAGCATAATCTTGCACATGATTATGAAATACAAATTTAACTTATCTATAATTAAGAAAATCAGATGGTGAAAAAATTCTGTCCTAGATGCGCTTTAGAAAACATAAAGACAGAATTGAATCTTAGTTCTGAAAACACTCTTAGCTGTAAGTTAGGTCATTGGAAAGGAAGAGAAGTCAAAGGTAAATTAGTTGAGATTTTTGAATGTCCTAGATG
>JAOUAE010000162.1 GCA_029861085.1 Candidatus Nitrosopumilus sp.
CTATTTCCTCCATTTCTAATTTTGTGATGATGTGGTTGATTGCAACAGGACCTACTAGACCTGCACCTACAAATCCTGCAAAAATTATTGGACTTTTTAATTCTCTTTTCTTAATTTCAAATACTTCTGCTTCTGGAAATTCTTTTTGCACAATTCATCTTGATTTGTTCTGTATAATTACTATACTTAATAATGAGTTTGTGCACTTTTAATGGGTTTAGTATTCTACATTAATTTTATTATAAAAATAGGGAAAATCTAGATTGAATTCTTTTTTTAATTATTTTCTAGATGTGGTGATCCATTGACATTTTAATTCCCTTTGTTGATAAAGAGATTCAACATAGTTCGTCCTTTGTCTGTTATCGTATAGATCATGTTTGCTCCTACTGGCTCTTTTTTGATAAAGTTGTAATCTACACACAGGTGTAGATAATTTAGAAATGATTTCTTCATTCTAATCTTTGATTTTGAATACAAATCAGAGAATGTCATTGGAGTGCCTCTAAGCTGATACAGTAATTTTAACAGTGATAAGGTACTGTAGTCTTTTGTTTTTGCTCTTACTGCATCCAGAATTTGTTCATCTCTCTTTATGATGAAATCTCCAAACTGATCTGCCACTTCTAGTGGTACGTATGTTAATCTTGCTCGCATCATACCGTATTGTACGGTACATTACCTTATTATTCTTTAACTTGAGTATTGTTGATCTTTTTAGCTGATTTTTTTACACTTGGATTTTATGCCTGTTTTGATTTTTGAATGTCATTATGATCTATTTTTAGTCCTGATGATGATCATTTCTCATAAATAGGCCTTTTTTTGGAAATTATTTGTGAAAAAGATAGAGGCAATAGTTAAGAGAAAAAATTTCCCTGTGATTAAAACTAATTTGAGTAATATGGGAACGTACATTATTGATAAACGAAATTTGGATGATAGCGATATTTATGACGAGTCGCAAGGTTCTCGTGCAGGTTCCACTAATTTAAAGTCCATACCTTTGGCAAAAATTGAAATGGTGGTTTCAGATAAGGATGCAAGACTGGTTGTTGAAATGATTTCAAAAAATTCTGGTTTGTCATCCATTCATGGGGGGAAAATCTTTGTTTCTGAAATGGAAGAAGTCGTGGACATGGACACACTTGATGGACAACAAGACCTTGAAATATCTTCAAAAGAAAAGTTTGAATCAAAATCATTGCCTAAACGAAGCAGATTTGTTCCATTACAAAAATTTACTTTGCATAAATTGCAAGTCACATATGAAGAAAATAAAGAAACACTTCGAAATGATTATCGGATAAAATCCTTTAGTGATTTTGTGAATTACTGTATCATGAAATCTATTCCAACTCTGGAAAAACAATTAAAGAATCCTACGATTATTTACGAAAATAATTTTGGCGGTTTTTAATTGTCAGTAATATCCATTAAACAAAGCTAATCCGACTAAAGTCATACCAATTGCGGCAAGTATTAATTTTGCAATAGAGATTCTAGATATTTTCATATGGCTAGACCTACAATCAATGGTATAGATATAATTCCAACTATTACGGCCACTTTGAGATAATCTTTACCGTGAATCGCTTGCATTTTTTCTCTATGGAATAATTTACTTTTACGTGGATTCATAATCTTCTTAGATTGTTCCTTCTCCTTCATTACCTGTTGCGATATCTATTGCACGCAGAATCTGTGAAACAAAAATTTTACCTACCCTTCCATTTTCTTTGATAATGCCAATTACTTCGTCTTCTTTTGTATCTGGAATTATGGCTACTATTTGATATTTATCATTAAATTGAGGTACAAAAATCTCACTTCCCTTTGATGCGTGGATTTCAGCACCTGGTCTCTTTCCTTTTCCTCTGACTTTGGAAACTGAGAGGCCTCCTATGCCGATCTCCTTTAGTCCTTCACTGATTGACATCACATCATTTTCACCTAGTATTGCTTCTATTTTGAGCATTTAGTTACTGTAATTTCTATTACACAAATATAATTTCTGATTTCGATAACTAAAT
Organism: Candidatus Nitrosopumilus sp.; assembly: GCA_029861085.1. The sequence goes on from JAOUAE010000162.1 coordinate 2,034, forward strand.
GATAATCATTTGTTAATCAAATTTAGACATTGTTATTAATTAAAAATCGGAATTTTTGTCAATGGTACTTGATTCTGGAGATACAGCATGGATGCTCGTAGCTGGAAGTCTTGTACTGCTTATGATACCGGCATTGGGTCTATTTGAATCTGGATTGCTAAGAAAAAAGAATGCAGCTTCAATCTTCATGCAGATCTTTTTTGGTTTGGCAATGTTGAGTGTCATGTGGTTTATTTTCGGATTCAGTATATCCTTTGGTGAATCCACTATGGGGTTAGTTGGGAACCTGGATTGGGTATTCTTAAAAGGAATTCCGTCAGATGCTCCATTAGAACAATATGCTCCAACAATTCCTGGTTTGTTATTTGTTAAATTCCAATTAATGTTTGCAGCAATTACTCCGTTATTACTTACAGGAACAATTGCTGAAAGAATGAAGTTTAGTTCCTTTATCATATTCATTGCTGCATGGTCTATACTAATCTATTATCCTCTGGTTCACTGGGTTTGGGGTGGTGGTTGGTTAGCCGAACTTGGTGTTGTTGACTTTGCTGGAGGCATTGTAATTCATACTAGTGTGGGTATGGCAGCGTTAGCTGCAGCACTAGTACTTGGCAGGAGAAGAAATTATGGTCCTGCCATAATGATTCCTCACAGCATTCCACTGGCCGTACTTGGTTCTTCTTTGTTATGGCTTGGCTGGTTTGGTTTCAACGCTGGAAGTGCACTTTCTGCATCTGGCGGTGTTGCAGGAAATACTGTAATTGTAACTCACATGGCATCTTCGGTTTCCGCTTTAATCTGGGCTGGTCTTTCATGGATAAGAACAGGAAAACCCTCTGTTGTGGCTACAATTAATGGCGCAATTGCCGGCCTTGCCGGAATTACCCCTGCATCTGGATTTGTAAGTGTTGAGCACGCTTTTGTTATAGGTATAGCAATTGGTGTCATCTCATATTCTGGTGTAGTACTTTTCAAAGAAAAGCTAAAGATTGATGATGCACTTGACGTGAGCTCTGTTCACGGTGTTGCAGGAATTGTTGGTGCACTTGCAATAGGAATCTTTGCAAGTACTGCAGTTAACCCTGGTGGTGTAGATGGATTACTGTTTGGAAATCCTGATCAATTATGGATCCAGGCAGTAGGTATTGCTGTTGCAGGCGTAATGGGCTTTGGTGGAACGTGGATAATGTTACAAATAATTAAACATTTAATTGGAATCAGGGTCTCTGCTGAAGTAGAAGATGTCGGTTTGGATATTAGTGAACATGCTG
>JAOUAE010000164.1 GCA_029861085.1 Candidatus Nitrosopumilus sp.
CCAGCCAAGACTATGATTCAATTTTATGTGGTGCAAAGCGATTGGTAAGAAATTTTACAAGTAGTGGAAGACGAAAAATTCCAAACAGAAATACCTACATCGATGTTCTTCCAGAAATTATTGAAACTCAGAAAACACTAGAGGTCATTGGATTAACAAGAGAGGAATTAATCGATGTTGGAATTTTAATTGGGACTGATTTTAATCCAAATGGTTTTGAAAGGATCGGTCCAAAAACTGCAATGAAAATGATAAAGCAGCATTCAAGATTAGAAGACATCCCACAAATACAAGAGCAATTACAGGAAATAGATTTTCAACAAATACGACAAATATTTCTAAATCCAGACGTAGCAGATGTTGATGAAATTGTATTTAACGAAGTAGATTATGATGGGATAACAAGTTATCTGGTAAATGAGAGAAGTTTCTCAGAAGATAGAATTCAAACAACACTAAACAGACTAAAAAAAGCACTAGAGAAAAAGAGTCAAAATCTAGATCAGTGGTTTTGAAAAGATTTCAATTTAATAACTAGTCAATCTAATTTTAAAAAATGTCCCAAACAGAAGCAAGAAAAATCCTCAAAGATGCCCCAATAATGTGGAGAAGGATTAATTCGATAGGCATAATTTTAGACTGCAATTCAACTTATGCTGCAAAATTAGGATATGCTAAATCTGAAATCTTAGGCAAATCGATTTTTGCGCATGTCCCCAAAAAATCATGGGAAGACATGAACGACTCTCTAAAAATATGGTTTGAAACTGGAAAAGTGACAGACAGAAAGATTACATTCAGCAGACAAGATAAGGACACGTTTTCGGGGTTATTGCAAGCCACAAGTCTTTATGATGAAAATAAGAATTTACTCGGAAGTAACACTGTGATCTTTGACTTGACACAAATGACCAATGAAAAAATAAAAGAATATGAGGAATTTTTCAGAGTATCAAATGAAAGGCTAGATGAAATTAAGAAAAAGGACTATGACAAACTGGATGAAAATTCAAAATCAGAATACGATGGACTTAAAAAAATGTTTGAAATGCTAGCTGCAATAAATTTGAAAGAATTGAAACAGTGAATTATTTAGAATTTTCTTTGATTGATTTTTGGAGTTCGTCAAATACATTTTGAACTTCAATGACAGCGGCACCATCTTCCAAAGTACTAATGTCACCAATCGTTTCATTATTTCCAATTGCTTTTAGTAATCTTCTCATTATTTTTCCACTACGTGTCTTTGGAAGTTTTGAAACAAAATAGATTTGTTTCGGAGTTGCAATAGATCCAATATCGGCTCTAATTTTATCTGAAAGCTCTTTTTCCAAGGCAACAGAATTGCTCAATACTCCTTGTTTTAAAACAACAAATGCAATGATCACCTCTCCTTTTACATCGTCAGGAATTCCACACACCGCAGATTCTGCAACATCACTATGCGAAACTATGCAGCTCTCAAGCTCAGCGGTTCCAATTCGATGACCTGCTACTTTGAGTATATCGTCTGCTCTCCCCAGCAACCAAAGATATCCATCGTCATCTTTTAGAGCATAATCTCCAGGATAGTAAAGATTCTCATATTTTGACCAGTACACGGTTTTGTATTTTTCATCATCACCCCATAAAGTCAAAAGCATTCCAGGCCAGGGATTGTTGATCACAAGGTATCCCTTTGTGTTTGCCGGAACCTCATCGCCATTTTCGTCAACTACAGTAATATTTACGCCAGGGATCGGGAGAGTTCCAGAACCAGGTTTCAATTGAATTGTTTCTAATCCAGGAAGTGAGGAAATCAACATCCCCCCAGTTTCAGTCTGCCACCAAGTGTCTACAATTGGGCATTTGTCTTTTCCAATTGTCTTGAAATACCATTTCCAGACTTCCGGATTAATTGGCTCCCCCACGGTTCCAAGCAATCGCAATGAAGAAAGATCAAATGAATTTGGAATGTCGTCACCAAATTTCATAAACATTCTAAGTGCAGTTGGAGTAGTGTAGAAAATTGTAACTTTGTATTTTTGTAAAATATCCCACATTCTTGATGCATCTGGAAAATCAGGTGCGCCTTCATACATTACTTCAGTTGCACCATGAAGCAATGGAGCATAAACTACATAGCTATGTCCCGTAACCCACCCAATATCTGCGGTGCAAAAAAACACATCAGAGTCTTTGATGTCAAATGCCCACTTGAAAGTAGAATGTAAATGTGTCAGGTAACCACCTGTCCCATGAAGTACCCCTTTGGGTTTACCAGTAGTTCCTGAGGTGTACAAGATGTAAAGAGGATGATTGCTATCCAATTTTTCTGCATTACAAGAATCTGATGCATCTTTCATCAAATTATTCCAAAGTTTATCTTTTGATGACATCGTGATTTTATTTTTTGCCCTCTCAAGAATTATCACATGGTCAACGAAATCAAGGTCTTTAATTGAATCATCAACTACTTGCTTTAGCTTGACAATTTTTCCTCTTCTATATCCACCATCTGCAGTAATGACAACTTTAGATTTTGAATCAACGATTCTATCTCTAATAGATGTTGCACTAAAACCCGAAAAAACTACAGTGTGTACAGCACCAATTCTTGCACAAGCCAACATTGCAATGGGCAGCTCAGGCACCATTGGAAGGTAAAGAGTGACCCTATCGCCTTTTTGAACGCCCAAGGATTTGAGAACGTTGGAAAATTTTTGAACCTGAATCAACATATAGCCATATGTCAATTTTCTAGATTCTCCGTTTTCCCCCTCCCACAATATGGCAGGTTTGTCATTCCTGGAATCTTGATGTATGTCAAGGGCGTTATATGAGGCATTAATCGTGCCCCCTACAAACCATCTAGCAAATGGCGGTTGCCAGTCTAAAGTTTTTTCCCAAGGCGAAAACCAGGAAAGGTTCTTTGCCTGCTCATCCCAAAAAGACACAAAATCAGAGTTTGCTCTTTTTCTTATTTCAGAGTCATTGTTTCCAAGTCCTATGTAATATTTTTTAGACATCAAAAAGTGTATGAATGTGGATCTTTCTAAGTGTTAAAAAAATAGATTAAAAAAATTATTGTGCTTCCATTCTAGCAAGCCAATCGTTATCGTTGTCATTTTTTGATGTTTCTGATGTCACCTGTTGGGGTGGTTCTGAAAAGGTCGATGTTGCTTCAGGTTCTCTCTGAGGTTCTGGTGTAGGTAGAGCCTCAATTGGTACAGGTTCTGAAGATGTGACGATTGGTTCTGTTGGTGCCTCTGGAAGTATTGTCTGAACTACTTGTTCTCGTTCAGGAGTCTCCAGATATGTAAC
>JAOUAE010000038.1 GCA_029861085.1 Candidatus Nitrosopumilus sp.
TGCAAAGAACTCAAATTGATACTTTCATTCAAAGTTCCCATCATATTTTTCCCGCAAAAAGTCATTCATGTATGTCATGTGAACATATGCGTTCATGTTGTGAATTCCACACTCAAATGAATATTCGTCTGGAAGATATGATATAAAATTCCATGTCTTTGTCTTTGTAGTTTTTTACAATTTCTTTAAGATCATCAAAAATTTGAGGCAATCCTGAAAAAATTTATCATTTAAAGTTTTTCCAAAATTGTGAAGATCTACCTTCAATGTCATGATTGCCAAGAGTCAAAATTGTATTGTATCAAGCAGAGAATAGAGGTAGAGGCAACCATGCACAAAAGGGAGTTAAGCAAGGTACTAAAGATGAGCAATCAAAGGGTTGCTGGAATCTTACAATGTGTGGAAGACAGTTGAGCCTAGAATAAGATTGAAAATAGATCAAAATCAGTCATTCTAACTAGAGTTTCTGCACTTGTTACATAATTCCTCAGATATGTACTCAATACTTGAATCATAGAAAGTAAAACAATGGAAGAAATTGCAAAATTGTCTATCTTGAAACTTTGATTTTCTTTTCAAGTATATCGATCATTTCGTTTACGAAATAATCCCCGTCGTGCATCTTGTTTTTTCCCAATATTTTTTTCATTCTATTCATTGTTTCATTAGTAACTTGTAGTTGTGGCATTCTACAGTTGGTTGTTTTGGTTTAACCTTAAACCCTTGCATTGATTTTTGGCGTTAAGATCACTTTTTGTACAGGGTTCCAACTAGAATTGTATTAAAAGCAGCAATCGTGTTTTTGCCTACAAAAAACAATACTATTTTTCCAATATTTTAGTTTCCACGCAGGTGCTAAAACAAACCCTCTAACTATATCCCCCATACACATTATACTTCCAATTGAATTTGAACCGTGAAAATTTCCAACAAATATACTTCTCAGTTAACAGATTAATAAACTCACAATTTCATGCGTAAGAAGAGGACGTCTATTTTTAACTGATAGTCAATAAACTCTTTTACAACCATCGTGTAAAACCATTAGCATTATATCAAAGAAATTTGATTTTCCACATGATGACAATAAAAGTACGATTTTTTGATAATTTTCAGGTACAGATTATCACATATCAAGTAAAAAATACAATGTATTGCAAATCTCCACAAATCAACATTTTAGGTGAATCCATATGGTAACTTCTGAAGAAATAGAACGAGTATCAAAACTAATGAAAATAGACATCCATGATCACAGGGAATATGTTGACAAAGTACATGCCATGATTGATTTTTTTGACGTGTTGGATTCTGCAGGAGTTGATTCAGAGGAAATTTCAATGCAAGAAATTTCAATTTCCAATTTAAGAAAAGACGAACATGTTCCATTTGATGAAAATTTGATTAAAAATCTAAATCACTACAAAGGAACCTATGTTCGAGCACCAAAGATGTCATCATGAATCTCAAAATATCTGCTCTTGAATATGTCCAAGAGATACAAAACGGAAATATTTCAGCTGAGGATTATGTGGCAAAAACTCTGGAGAGAATTCAAATTATTGATGATAAACTCCATGCTTTTCTATCAGTAAATGAAAAAGCAGTAGAACAAGCACAACAAATTGACAAGAAAATAAAATCCGGGGACGAAGTCGGGGCATGTTTCGGAATGCCAATATCCATCAAAGACAATCTATGCATCAAGGGTAGCAAAACTACATGTGCATCAAAGATGTTGGAAGATTTTGTTGCACCCTATGATGCAACTGTAATTACAAAACTTAAACAGCAAGATGCAATATTCATGGGAAAGGTAAACATGGATGAATTTGCAATGGGACTAACTACAGAGTTCAGTGCATTTGGTCCAAGTAGTAATCCATGGAACACAGATTACGTGCCAGGAGGCTCTTCTGGTGGAAGTGCAGTATCTGTTAGTGCCTTTGAATGTGTTGCATCATTGGGTTCTGACACTGGAGGTTCTGTCAGAAATCCGGCCAGCTTCTGTTCAGTTGTAGGTTACAAACCAACTTATGGACTAGTCAGCAGGTACGGATTAATATCATATTCTAACAGTATTGAGCAGATTGGTCCGTTAACTAGAACTGTAAAGGATACGGCGTTTATGCTAAATCTAATTTCAGGGTTTGATTCCAATGACAACACAACGATCAATAATCAAGATCAAGATTATCTTTCAGGCATAGATTCAGGTATTGAAGGTAAGAAAATAGGCATAATTAAAGAGATGTTGGGGGATGGGACTTCTGCCGAAGTACTGTCTGCCACAAAAGAGGCAATCTCAAGGATGGAAAGTCTGGGGGCCATCTGCGAGGAAGTATCACTTGACATGGTAAAATATTCTGTGGCGGCATATTACACCATCACTGCCACAGAAGCTGGTAGCAATCTTGCAAGGTATGATAATTTACGATATGGTTATGATTTTTCAGTTGAAGGTTACGAGTTTAATTCATACATTACAAAAGCACGACAAAAATTTGGCCCTGAAGTTTCACGAAGAATAATTATTGGAGGATTTGTTCCATCATCAGGTCAAGCTGGAAAATATTTCCTCAAGGCACTTAAAGTAAAAAGTAAGCTCACTCGTGAAATTAGTGAGACATTCAAAAAGTTTGATTTACTAATTGCACCAACAGTCCCAGTTCTTCCGTTTAAAAAAGGAGAAAAAATCGATGACCCTGTTGCATTATTTCAAGTAGATATCAACACAGTTACTGCAAACCTTACTGGAAGGCCTTCAATTTCAGTTCCGTTTGCAATGTCAAATGGACTGCCAATTGGTATGCAATTAATAGCTGATTCGAATCAAGACAAACTACTACTACAAGCAGCACACGCATTAGAACAAACTGTCACCTTGCCGGAGATTCCAATATGACGATGATTGGCTTAGAGATACACTGTCAATTGACAAATCTTCAAAGTAAATTATTTTGTACATGCAAGGCAAACTACAGGGAATTCAAAATCAATGAAAACATTTGTCCTATTTGTATGGGATTGCCGGGAAGTTTACCTAGACTAAATCGAGAGGCCGTAAAAAAGGCTACAATAATTGCAATGGCTCTAAATTGCAGTACTCCTGAAAAAATTGCATTTTTTAGGAAAAATTATTTTTATCCAGACTCGCCAAAAAATTTCCAAATAACACAGCTAAACATCTATGGAGATACAAGCGTTGGGGGTGCTGGCTCCATTATGGTGGGAGACAAAAAAATCAGAATCACTAGGATTCAGCTAGAAGAGGATCCTGGAAGGCTAATCTACGAGGGAAGCACATCTAAAAATCAGATAACTCTAGTTGATTATAATCGTGCAGGCACGCCTTTGGTTGAAATTGTCACAGAACCTGACTTTGAGAATCCAAAGCAAGTAAGAGATTTTTTAAACATTCTGTCGGATCTGCTTGCAAATCTTGAAGTGGCAGATCCCAGTTTAGAGGGTGCAATGAGAGCTGATGCCAACGTTTCAATCAAGGGTGGCAAAAAAGTTGAAATAAAAAATATTGGTTCATTTCATGATTTAGAAAAAGCAGTTCATTTTGAAATTATAAGACAAGAGAGTCTACATTCTCGTTACATTGAAATCATTCAAGAAACACGTCACTGGGATGATCAAAGAAAAATTACCGTATCCTCACGTTCAAAAGAAGAAGAACTCGACTATCGCTATTTCCTGGAAGGTGACATTCCTTGGATTAGAATTGATTCTGATATTCATCAAAAACTGAAATCTGAAATGCCTGAAAGCATTAGTTCTAAAAAAGAACGATATGTTTCAAAATACAACATTCCTGTTCAAGTGGCAGATGTCCTATCTTCTGACAAATTTTATTCTGACATGTTCGAAAAAGCACATACTGAATCAAACGCTAAAGAGGTTGCAAATATTATTACGACTGATTTAATGGGACTGGTAGACACAAGAGAAAAACGTAAAGCATCCAAACTCACATTTACACATTTGAAAGAACTGGCAGATTCTATTCAATCTGGTAAAGTATCTAGAAGTTCTTCTAAAAATGCATTACATGAAATCTTAAAAACTGGAAAAGATTTGTCTGTGGTTATTGCAGAATTAGATCTTGGAAATGTTTCTGACGAATCTGAATTGTCTGATATAATTACACAAGTGATTTCTGAGGAATCCCAAGCAGTAGAACAAACAAAGTCCAATCCTCAGACGATTAACTATTTGGTTGGCAAGGTAATGCAAAAGACAAAAGGAAAGGCTGATCCTATGTTGACTCTAGATTTGCTGAAAAAACAGATTGGTGTTTCATGACAGAATTATCCTTAGAAGACATTGAATTTATCAAAATTTTAGCCACATCTGATGCAACAATCCTTCAGGCTGGAATGAACGAGGCTACCAGGCACAGATTGAATGAGCAGGTAGGAGTGATTTTAAGAGAATATTATCGTGAAAATACAAGAGGAACTAAGACGGGGTGGACTGAAAAATTATCCAAAGTGGGAATTAATGAAGATGATGGAAAATCAGCTATTGCTTGCGCCAGACGCCTTGGAATTGATATTTCATAAATTAAAAGAATCTTTTTACACTCTTCAAGATTAAAAAAATTAAACAATGTCTGATTTTGAATTCATTCCAACAACAGAACAAATTGAAGAATCAAATATTTATCAATTTATGCAAAAACATAAAATATCTTCACTGGAAAAATTATCTCAAAAAGCTAAGGATGATTTAGAATGGTTTTGGAAATCTGTAGATGAAGATATTGGAATTGTTTGGGATCAACCTTATTCAAAAATACTGGATGTGTCAAAAGGAATTGCTTGGCCTAAATGGTTTGTAAATGGCAAGACGAATATCTATAAATCATCTGTAGAGAAATTTGTAAAATTATCCCCTCAAAAAATTGCTTATCATTTTGTATCTGAAGATGGACACACGTCTGATATTTCATATTCTGAACTTGATTCAAAAGTATCAAAACTCGCGAACGGGTTCAAGTCATTGGGAGTAAAAAAAGGGGATATAGTTGCAATCTATTTGCCTATGATGGAGGAGGCCATTTTGGCAATACTTGCAGCCTCCAAAATCGGTGCAGTTCAAACTGTAATTTTTTCTGGATATAGTTCAGAATCTCTACATATACGATTACAAGATTGCAACGCCAAAGTTCTTTTAATTTCTGATGGCTTTTACAGAAAAGGTAAACCTGTATCTCAAAAACAATCCGCTGAAATGGCAATCAACGATACTGGGATCAAAAAGTTAATCATTGTTCCGTATAAAGGAATTGATAAATATCAAGATTCTGAAAAAATAATTTCCTATGATGAACTTGTAACCTTACAAAGTGATGTCTGCAGTACGGAGATCCTGGAGTCTGAAGATCCGCTGTTTATTTTGTACACCTCAGGTACTACTGGCAAGCCCAAGGGTGTAGTCCATACTCATGGCGGATTTTCTGTTTTTGCTGGACACCAGGCAGCATATCTTGTAGATATTCAGAAACACGATACCTTGTTTTGGCCCGCAGATATTGGTTGGATTACAGGTCTGGTGTGGAATGTATACGGTCTTTTGATTATGGGCGCATGTGCGGTGATTTATGATGGCGCACTAGATTTTCCAACATCTGATAGAATTTGGAAGATGTTATCTGATTATAAGACAACGATTTTTGGAATTTCACCAACTGCAGTTAGATTGTTTAAAAAAAATAATGTAGAACCTTTGAAACATTTTGCCTTGGGTACAATTAAAAACATTCCAACTACGGGTGAACCCCTTGATGAGGACTCTTGGTGGTGGCTTTATGAAAAAGTGGGTGACAAAAAAATTCCAATAATGAATTTATCTGGCGGTACTGAGATTGGTGGTGCGATGTTATCGGTATTTCCTGGAATGAAATTAAAACCATCCACTGTAGGAATTCCTGTTCCTGGAATGAATTTGGATGTGATTGATGATGAACAAAATTCTATTCGGGGGAAAAATGGATATTTGGTCATCAAATCCCCATGGCCAGCAATGACTCGAGGACTGTTAAATGACGATAAAAGATATCTTGAGACTTATTGGTCTCAATTTGAAAATATTTGGTTTCATGGTGATTATGTCTATGTCGACAAAGACAATCTTTGGTACATGCGCGGACGTACAGACGATGTAATTAATGTCTCAGGACATAGAATGAGTACTGCGGAAATTGAACATACAGTAATATCTAATAAAAAAATATCTGATGCCGCATCAATTGCTATTCCAGATGATCTTACTGGTGAGGCAATTGTAATATTTTTTGTAGCTAATGATAAATCTAAAACAATTTCAAAATCAGAAATCATTGACTATGTTTCTGAAAAAATTGGCAAAGTGGCAAAACCTAAACTTGTTTTTCAACTGTCTGATCTTCCAAAAACTAGAACGGGTAAAATTATGCGTAGATTGCTAAAATCAAAATTGCTGGGACATGATCTTGGAGATTTATCATCACTAGAAAATCCACTTGTATTAAACGAAATTACAAAATTAGGTTGAAAAAATCTAACTCTTTGATATTTACTATTACACGTTTTACCTATAATTTCAATCAAGAGAATGTACATCATTGAAATTCATAGTTGATCAGCAGGTAGAGGACATTGAGATGCCGGAGAATCTCAAATTAAACACATTTTTACAGGAATTTCACTCGGATTGCCCTCACCCAGAATGTGGTTTTGGTTTTTACGGATTTGCTTTTGGGCAATCTCCATTCCCTGTTCCAAAATTAGTTCGGGATGCACTGATCAAAAATGTTGGCAAGGGGGAATATGCCGCAGTACCGGGAATACCTGAATTGAGAAATGCCATCTCAAAGTACAACAAGCATTATTTTGGGATGGATATAGATCCTGAAAGAATATACGTTGGCCCTGGAACAAAAGAACTGATCTTTAACCTATTGGAGGTGCTACATGGAACCGTAATTTTACCAACTCCTGCATGGTTGGGATATTTGCCACAGATTAGATTCTTGAAAAAAAATTATCATATGCTACCGACTCGTGCAAATAAAAAATTCTCACCTAATGATCTTAGGAAACTGGCATTACGATTACAGGATAGACAAAAGATTTTGATATTAAATAACCCTCACAATCCAACCGGACTACTATATGACAGATTGGAATTAGAAGAAATAGCTGATGTCTGTAGAGAACAAAACATTACAGTTATTTCTGATGAGATTTATGCTCAGACCACTTATGACTTTTCAAAATTTATCAGTATGGGAAAAATCTACCCTGAAGGCACATTTGTTACAAATGGATTATCCAAATCACATGCTGCCGGTGGCTATAGATTAGGATATGTGATATTTCCACAACATGCAACAGATCTAAAGAGGCAATTTAAAAAAATTCTAGCAACTGAATACACTGCAGTTTCTACCCCAATTCAACATGCTGCAGTTGCAGGATTCGAAATTAGTAAAGAAATGGGCGAATATTTTGATGTGACTCGTAGTGTTCATCAAATAATGGGGGAGTATACTTATCATACATTATCTGCAATTGACGGTGTCAAAACCACAAGACCTAATGCCACATTTTATCTTCTAGCTGATTTTAACGCATTTGCTACTGATTTACAGAGGGCAAATATTATGACGTCACAAAAATTATCCGAATCATTAATTCTTCATCCATATCACACTGCAATTGTAGGTGGAGACAGTCTTGTTTTGGAAAGGACCGACTTTAGTGCTAGAATTGCCTATGTTGATTATGATGGATCTGAAGTTTATCAAAATTATCTTGAAAATAAACCAAAAACGAGTTCTGAGAAAATTGAATTTGTAAAAAATAATGCCCCAAAGGTTGTTGCAGGATTAAAGATGATCGATAAATTTTTTGAAAATCTTAAAAAAGATACCCACTACGATTTACAAACTCAAAAAAATTCCATGGTTGTACCCTAAATGCACCACAAATTAATTTAATTTTGTTTTCAATCGCTCATATTCTTCCAAACTAATTTCCCCTTTGGCCAATCTTGTTTGAATAATTTCTTTAGGGCTTAAACCTAAAATTGGGTTGAGAATTCTTTTTCTAATTGTATGTTTGTTGAGTGAAATTTGTTTTGAGTTGCTGTCTACTTGTCTTTTAACTCCATACACTGCCCCAAACAATATTCCCAATGCTGCAACAGATAATGATATTTGGGCAATATCTGAATTATTAGTTGTATTTTGAGTTGGTTGTACTATTGATGATGCCTGTGCCTCTGGAATGATTTCCTTGTCAATTATCTCTGAAACTATTGATTTTGTATCATCATTATCATCAATGTACCCAACAGATTCTTCTATTGTTTGACCCGGATAATTTCTATCAAACCAACTTTTGTAGGCTGGCTCTGAATAATATCTCTTCACATAGTGATATGGGTCCTTATTAGGATCCACAAAACCCACATTGTAAGTATTAGAAACTATTTCTAGAGGTTCTGCTGGTTTTATAGACTGTTTGACAGTTATTGGATTGTTGTTTGTTATTTTCTGATTTACTTTCTCATCAATTTTGTAATCTTCTATGATTGGAATCTCGTTTAGTGAAACGTCAAAATTTGTAGTTGCACCTTTGGTCATACTAAGGATGAATCCAATTGCATTATACCTTCCATTTTCAGTAAATCTGTTTTCAATTTTTATTTTTCTTTCAAATGAATTATCATCATCAATAATTGCCTGTGTTAATAATACGAATTCATCATTTAGATCACGAATCACAATTGTTACTAAACCTGTAAAACCATCTTCCACAGTTCCCGAAAATTCAATTTCATCTCCTTTGTAAAACGATTCATTATTAGTTTGAAGACTGGTAACTTCTGCAAATGCTGGATTAGTAATCAAGCCTAAAAATAAAAATATTCCAAGATAATAAGGTACATATCTATTCTTGCCCAACACAAGTAATTAGTGATTTTTTTAATTTAAGAGAAACGTAGTATTCATCCAGTTTTGTTGTACGTAAACAATAAAAGATGGCAATTTTATTTTTGAATAGATCTATCTCTTTAACTTTAATTCAAATGGATCGTGTTTACTTTATTCTGAATTACTTTTTTTCCTAATTTGTTGCACAACCATTGGCAAAAATGCCCCTACATCGGACACAATACCTAATGCTTGCCATGTACCTCTATCCATGAGTTTTGTGACTGTAGGCTGACTAATATCAACTACAATCACTTTGACATTTGCCGGTAACATGTTACCAGTTGCAATTGAATGTAGCATTGTTGAAATCATAATGACCATATCGGCACCTTGTAGAATTTTTTTGTATTCGCGTTGTGCTTGAGTAATGTCCGTAATTACATCGGGTAATGGCCCATCATCACGAATTGAGCCTGCTAAAACAAATGGTATTTTGTTTTTTACACATTCGTACATTATCCCTTTTGTCAATTTCTTAGTTTTCACCATGTTGGAGATGGATCCTGCTTTGAATACTGCATTGATTGTATCCATGTGGTTTCTATGTCCATGATATGCTAATGTTGCATCATGAACATTCATGCCAAGTGATGTTCCCAAGGTGGCATACTCTATATCATGAACTGCAAGTGCATTTCCTGCCAAAACTCCATCAATGTACCCTGTTTTGATTAACTCAGATACGGCATCATCCGCTCCCGTATGCACTATCGCTGGACCTCCAACAATGACAATTTTTCCACCATTTTTTTTCGTATTGTAAATATCATCTGCGACTTGTTTTGCAATATGTTGAGTTGGTCTTTCACTAGAGCTTGAACTTCCCATAAATTCAAAGACATTGACCCCCTCTCTTGGCCGTTCAGGGGGAGTGATCTTAATGCCTTTTTCACCAACAATTATTTGATCACCTTTTTTTATGTCTCTAACAGGAACACAAAATGCTCTGTTACCTTTCACAACTATGCATTTATCCATCATCATGTTTTCAACTGAAATCCATTTCGCTTTATGAAAAATGTGTGTGTGATTGTTAGTTGTGCTATAGAAATTATCTGGCATTACATTGTTTTTTGGGGCTTTTTTTAATGTAATTTCTTTTTGAATTTTTGATACTGCACCTAAACGATAAACGGTCTCTAAAATTTCATCTAAATGTTTTTGATCTTTTCCTGTAATTGACAATCGTGCAAAGGACTGATCTCTTTTCTTTTTTCCAATCTCAATTTCTTCTACTTGGAATTCACCCTGCAAATCCATTATCTTATCAAAGATCTTTGTTAAAATTGAAGAGTCAATTAAATGACCGCCAACTTCAATTTCTTGAGAAAATTTACTCATTTTTTAATAAAATAATTTATGTAACTAAAGCTTTACGTTTTATTCGAAGGCTATACAGGTAAAATTACTTTACCTTCAAATTTTGGAATATTGTCTTTTTCAAATGCTTTTTCCAATATTTCTTTTTGTTGTTTTGTAACTCCTTGAACTATTGTTTTTGAAGACCCAGTTTTATCAACTAATGCAAGAATATATCCACTATTGTCTGTTAAAATAAAACCTGCTGATTCGTCTACGAATGCATAAAGATTTTCCTCCCCCACGGGTGACCATACATTTGATTTATTGTCAACTAAAGCAAGTGCAGGCATAGCTTTACCATCAGTTAGTGTGTTGAGATATTCTCTAGCTGATGCGACTCTTTTTTGACCCAATTTCAACG
>JAOUAE010000039.1 GCA_029861085.1 Candidatus Nitrosopumilus sp.
AATATGCAGAAGGATACAAAGCAAGAATGGCAGTGCTTGAAGAAAAAATGAAACCGATAGATGGTGATGGCGTCAATGCATCCAATAGCGGCGAAAAGAAAGAAAACTACGAAGATCCAGATTAAAGGTATTTCAAATATAAATAAAAATACATACGATAAAAATCAGTTTTTTGCTATCAAACATATTCAAAGAAGCACAAATATAGTTGTATTCTGTTATTTGTTTAATGGCTCTATTTTCAAAAGAAAAAATAGGTAATCCAGAAAATATAATTAGTGAAAACAAAACAAACTCTATCATTTATCAAATGAATTCATCAGATGTAAAAACAGATACAGAAAAAATGAAAAAAGACATAGATGAGGTAACAAGAGCGATGGAGAGTGCTCGTAATACTACATATGAAAAGAAAATAATGGTAAATGAGATAAAGACCAAATTAACCAGGAAAAAAAATGAGATGGAAGAATTACAAGATAAATTAGAAAGTGTAAGAAAGCACGTAGGATCAGAGGTTAAAAAATTATCAGATTTAGAAATAGAAATAAATAAAATAAAAACAACACTAGAAAAAATTAAAGAAGCAGGGCAAAACTTAGATCCAAAATATCTTGAGCAATCCCAAAATGATCTCATAAATACCCTTGTCAAAGTTACATCAGAATATGAAAAAACACAAAGTGATCTTAATGCAATAAAAAAGATAGAGGAAATCACATCTAAGAAATTGCAAAATATTCAAATGGATTTTAATAAATTAGAGACATACGCTGTAGATAGGATAAATGAGACTGAGATGATGATAACTAATGTATCCACAACCATAGAACAGGTCATAAAGTCATACAATGAAATAACAACTGTCGCAAAAGAACTTTTAAAATCAGCAGTGGCTACAAAAATAGAATTAAAAGAAGATAATAATTATAAAATTGAACAGAATCAACCATATCAAGAATTTAAAAATGCCAAAATAGCAATCTAGAATATCTTGACAGAATTAATATGAATAAACACTTTGGAACATACAGTGAAGAATTTAAACCGTCCATATTTAGGATTGTAATACAGACATAAAATGACAGCATCCATAATTGAAACAAAGGAACTAGAGAATAAGGATTTATTACAAATTGAATACTTTTCGGATTGGGTTATTTCAAAGAAAGATGTAGTGGTAGTAGAGCCCAACAATACAATGATAATCGCCATACGTAAGTTTCTCCTCAAGATAGGTTTTCAAAATATTCATGTATGCAATGAAGTAAAAGAAGGCATACAGATATTTTCACATTTCATAGGTA
Organism: Candidatus Nitrosopumilus sp.; assembly: GCA_029861085.1. The sequence continues at coordinate 1,308 of JAOUAE010000039.1, forward strand.
ATGATATCAGCGTTCCAATAATCATCAATAGTGGCTCAAATAAAAATATTAAAAATACCATAACAGAAATATTAGAAATTCAGCCTAATGCAAATATAATAATTACAACAGCAAAAGAAAAAACAGATCCTGAAATAATTAATCTATTCGATATGGGAATATCATCAGTGTTGCACAAACCATTCGTTTTTGATGATTTTAAAAAATCTTTTCCTCATATGATTGAAGAAGAAGAAATACAAAAAGAAGTGACAAGTGAAAATCTCGAATCATTATTGCTACTGCACAATCAAATAACTCACAATAAGTTCAAAGATATTCACAAATTAGAGAATTCAAAAATTGAAGAAATAATAAAAAATGCACTAGACAATAAAACCATTGTTTTAATTAAAGAGATATCAGAAGCTTCATGCAATCAATGCAGTTCTACAAATATGACATACATATCAGAATGTCCAAAATGTAATGGAGTTAACTTTAAACAAAAAGATCTTGTGGAACATTATAGTTGTGGCGAAATTTATCCAAAAGAAACAGATTACAAGACATGTGTTAAATGCAATAAACAGATTGGTTCTGTAGGTACGGATTATAGAGAGTTTGCAGGATACCATATTTGTTCTAGCTGCAATGAACGATTTGACAGACCGTTATTCAAATTTGCCTGTCTTGATTGTGGTAATATTTTCATGGATGTATTGGCACAATGGAAAAAAAGTAAACTATACAAAATTCAAAGATAATATTCCCATCAATTAAAAATTAATCCCAAGAAGCACTTTTCTTAAAATATGCTCTAAGATATGCCCTAAGATTTATCATCTTTAGATAAGGCCTATAAAAGAAAGTCATCACAGGGACAAGATAAACAAGTTTCAGATTACTAAATTTCCCAGAATACAGTGTTGCAAATGAAAAAACTGTAATTTCCAATATCAGAAAAGCAGACATAACTAACGTTAGTGGGTATACTAGAACATGTAGATTATCCCCCATGAACATAATAATAGAAATGATTCCAAGAACTGTAAGTCCTATTGGAAAAATTATGCTCAAAATTATGTCCAACACAAACATATCAATAAAAGAAATCTTGTCTTTCAATGGAAATTTGGAGGTAAGAATATTTTTGTTCTTAGACAACGTTTGAAGTTGTCCATATGCCCAACGATTTCTCTGAGCTATCCACGTATGCCAGTTAGGAGGACAATAAGTATAAGCTATAGATTCAGGAATAAAACGTATTTTACCGCGAGTCTTTCTAAATTTAAGAGTAAGATCAAAATCTTCAGTAAGAGTGTCTTTATCAAAAGTATGTACGCCTTTAATTATGTCTTTTTTGAATATTCCAAAAGCTCCTGAAATTACCAATAATACCTGAAACATAGAAGTAAAACGTCTACCAAGTTCAATTGCAATCATGTATTCATAAGTCTGTAATTTAGTTAAAACATTATTTACACCACCATCACCAGCAAGTATCTTAACATTTCCTGAAAATGCCACAGTTGATTCATCATCAAAGTATTGTGCGGCATTTCTTAATGCATACGTATCTAATTTAGTATCGCCATCCATACACAAAACATAATCTCCAGTAGCATAATTCATCCCATGGTTCAATGCAGATGCCTTTGAACTTTTATTTGGAAATAAAGGTACATCTCGATGAATTAATTTTATCAAACCTTGTTGAGCAAAAGAATTTGCAATCAACCAAGTTTTGTCTGTTGAACCATCATCAATTACAATGACTTCTTTATTTAGATAATCTGTTGCAAGTGCAGATTCAATTGATTCCTTGATTCCAGATTCTTCATTATGAGCAGGAATCAAGATGGTGATTTTTTTATTAGACATTATTTCAGTTTGAAGATTTTTACGTTTTCTAACAAGGAGATGACCCGTGAAAAATAGAATTTTAAATGCACCACGTGTATAATCAAAAAAAACTGGAAATATCATCATAATGATAGACAATATTGGGACCACAGCAAAATCATTATGAAACCAATCAATAAAAGATTCACCAGATACTCTAAAGATTCCATAATCTCTTAACGGAATGCTTGCAAATGACTTTTCAGTGATTGTGTCATACACTACAATTGTCGAGTATTTTTCAAGATCAAGATCATGTAATATGTATGCATTATCACCAGAGTTAAGATTCAAAGTTCCCAATTCAATTGAATCTGAAGAATTTTTACATGTTAATTCAGAGGTAGAAGGAACAATACACGTGATTAGATTTGGTCCAGTTCTAAACATATTTTTAGATTTTATGGTTGAAACATAATCATTTTCATCATAATCAAATGAAAAATTTTCAATTGTGATTAATGATGTAAAACCAATACTTTTGGTTAGCACTTGACCATATGCAGTAATATCATTTAAACCGACAAAAAATCCAGTATGCTTTGTAATTTCATCAGATTTTAATTTTGGTTCTGGGACAATATTAAAACTAGATATGAAAGAATTCAAAGCTATATTCAAAGGAGTCAGTATCTCAATTTGATCATGTAAAATTATCTTCGCATAGGGTTGTTCTAGGAAATGATCATATATCATCACGATATTATTTTGCCGCGTATTAACCTCATTTAATAAATAACTACGACTAAGAATATTCTCCACGATTTTTCCGAGATATGTTCCACCGTCATCATATTCTCCAAGATAATTACCAGTGTGTCCATCATATTTGAATATGTCATCATATAGACCGCCCATAACGTACAAATTTTTGTCATGACCAAATCTAATATCGCTCAATTGAGTCAGCCCATCATTTCCAGGAGTTGCAAACACCATATCAAAATCCCCAGAAACAGTAAAACGAGATATGATGTTATCGCCATAATTAATAGCTAAAAGATATTTACCGTCAGGAGTTAAAATAAGATCAGTAGGATAATTCAAGGCATTATGTTTTATAAAAAAGTCATCAAGATATTTTTTATTTTTCACATCATATGCTAAGATGTTATCACCTGAAGGATCACTTGCAAACATGTATTGTCCATCTCTAGTAAAAACAACACTTCGCAATCCAACATTCATAGAATCGTCAGTTGTAGAATAAGGAGATTCAGCAAATACTCCAAGTAAGTTACCTTTTTTAACATCATATTGATACACTCTGTCATCATTTTCATTAATCACATATAGATCAGAATTTGGACCAAATGTAATACCACCAGGTCTGATCAGATTACCAGTATCCTGGACAAAAATACTCAAATCATCATCATATGGATCATATTTGAGAATTTCATTATTGTCAGTATTGGAAATAAACAAGATGCCGTCTTTTACTACTAATCCATGAGGCTTTTGCAATATTCCATTGCCATTACTAATTGCCACATCATAAGAAATGTTCTGTTTAAAATCATGAGATATTATTTTATTATTTAGACTGCTGCTGACATATAGAAGATCATTTACGGTATCAAAAGCAAGTCCCTCAGGACCACTTAATCCATCATCACTGGATAACAATAGAGTATATTGTTTTGAGTCTAGATCATATGATAAAACTTCATTTGAGTCAAACAGACTTATGTACATAATATTACTATCACCCAGTACAAATCCATGAGGTGAGTTTTGTAGTAAAATTTCATCCGCAAATTCGCCAGTTCGTACGTTGTATTGTAATATTTTATTAGTTCCAGAACTTCCCACATAGAAATTACCCCTCTCATCTACTACATTACCAACAGGTCCAAGTAATTTGTGATCCCTACTCTCGATAAATTCATCAATAAATTTACCATCAGTTGAATCATAACGTAAAACCCGATTATTATCATAGCTATTCACATAAAGATAATTTTCATCAAAAGACAAGCTTTGAGGATTATTAATGCCAGCTTTATTTTGTGTCACAAAGACATCAAGGAAACTACCTGTATCGCCATTAAATCTAAAGATTTTATCATCACTACTTACATAGAGATTATTGTCAGGGCCAAACGTAAGATATGATGGACCAAAAAGTTGATCATTTTCAGTATTTACAACAACACTCGAAAAAAGACCCGTAACTCCGTCATATCTAAGAATATTATTTCTAAGATTATCAGGTACATACAATTCACCATCAGGGCCAACAACAGAATTATCTCTACTAATAAGTGCCCTGTTGAAAGATACCGTAAGTTTGCCTAAACTCTTACCAGTATCTTCATCATAACAATGAATATCATTTGTCAAATAACTACTAACACATATTTTATTATCATAAATTTCAAGATGTTTTGGTTGGTATAGAGCAGATGATGCATCAGTTACAAATTTTTCAATTTCAAGTTTGACATTATTTTGTATTTTAGCTTTTAAAATTTCACTCGTTTCATTACTTACAACATAGAGATTATCGTCAGGGCCAAACGTAATTCCGTGTGGTTTTTGGAGTTCGTTTGAATTTACAAAGACGTCCTTGAATGTGCCATCTGGAGAGTATCGAAGGATTTCATCGGTGTTTCTACTACTTACATAAAAAAACTCAGAATTTACAGAGATGTCAATAGGATTAGCAAGTCCTCCCCCACTAGCAAATACATCAATTAATTGACCAGTCATACGTTCAAAACGTAGAATTTCATCAGTCATTGTACTTACAACATAGAGATTATCGTCAGGGCCAAACGTAATTCCGTGTGGTTTTTGGAGTTCGTTTGAATTTACAAAGACGTCCTTGAATGTGCCATCTGGAGAGTATCGAAGGATTTCATCGGTGTTTCTACTACTTACATAGAGATTATTGTCAGGGCCAAACGTAAGGTCTTCAGGACCATTCAGTCCACCGCTGCCAGTCTTTACAAAGACGTCCTTGAATGTGCCATCTGGAGAGTATCGAAGGATTTCATCGGTGTTTCCACTGCCGACATAGAGATTATCGTCAGGGCCAAACGTAATTCCCGTTGGCAGCACCAGTCCACCGCTGCCATGTCTGATGAAAACATCCAAGAATTTACCAGATTTGCCATCAAAACGAAGTACATTGTCATTACTACTTACATAGAGATTATTGTCAGGGCCAAACAAGGAATATTTTGGATTTAGTATTTCACCATTATGTGAACTTACTATATTATCAACAAACTCACCATGAATACCATATCTTAGGATTTCATTAGTCAAGAAACTGGCAACGTATAGATATTTTTCATTAGAGCTAAATACAAGATCTTTGGGACCATTCAGTCCACCGCTGCCAGTCTTTACAAAGACGTCCTTGAATGTGCCATCTGGAGAGTATCGAAGGATTTCATCGGTGTTTCCACTGCCGACATAGAGATTATCGTCAGGGCCAAACGTAATTCCCGTTGGCAGCACCAGTCCACCGCTGCCATGTCTGATGAAAACATCCAAGAATTTACCAGATTTGCCATCAAAACGAAGTACATTGTCATTACTACTTACATAGAGATTATCGTCAGGGCCAAACGTAAGGTCTTCAGGACCATTCAGTCCACCGCTGCCAGTCTTTACAAAGACGTCCTTGAATGTGCCATCTGGAGAGTATCGAAGGATTTCATCGGTGTTTCCACTGCCGACATAGAGATTATCGTCAGGGCCAAACGTAATTCCCGTTGGCAGCACCAGTCCACCGCTGCCAGTCTTTACAAAGACGTCCTTGAATGTGCCATCTGGAGAGTATCGAAGGATTTCATCGGTGTTTCCATTACTCAGATATACAAAACCATGTAAATCAAGTGTCCAATAACCACTTTTTTTTACATCACCGTTTTCTGTAATATACAATCGGAGATCATTACCCGTTGAGATTTCAAAATTTTCAATTTCTAGCTCTCCTTCATCTTCTTCATAATCAATAGTAGCAACCCCTTTTGCATTATAATTACCAATATTTTCAAAGAATCCATACTGTTCATAGATTACTTGTGATGCAATTTTTGGAGAATCAATTGTCTTAACATCATTTGCAAGATTGTTTACAATATCTCGAATGTAAAAAGAATCTTCAAGTTTTATTTTTACAAACGGTTCTTTTCTAATCTCATCAAATATCAATACAGTGTCATAAATATTCAGATCAACGTCAGGTAATTTGTAATTCTTGTTACCAAGTTTTGTTTTTAATTTATCCAAATAAATTTCAGGAGATAAAGTGGTACTCTGACTCAAATAAGCATGTAATTCAGGTATTTGAAAGTATTTTTCAACTTTGGATTCATAGCTAATTTCAAAAGATTCTAATCTTAAATAATTATTTTTTTCAATTGTAAGAATTTGAGCCTTTCCTTTTGCATCATGAGTACCAATTCCTTCAAAGAACCCTATTTTTCGAGGAATCAAATATGAGCTTAACTCAGGTAGTTTTCCTTCCAAACATTGTTTAACAATGTCAATTTCTCCAAAGTTCAAATGCTCATTTATTTCATTATTGTTTAATAATCTAATCAGGTGTTCATAAGACATCTCATTGGATTGTAAAACGGATTTCATTTGATTACAAGATGAAAGAACGTCATCAACTGACATATGTTGAGTACGTAAGTTAGGAGATACTTGAAACCCTTCATAAGATACCGCCAAAGAAATTGTAAAAAGTCCAACCATAATCAGTATAATGAAAATGAGTCTGACAAACATGGATTCAATCAAAATATTAACAATTAAAAGATTTATAAAAATAAGAAAAATAAAACTGCCATAAATTAAGAGAGACATTAAGAAGAGTGTAGTATAAATTCAACTTTAGAGTACTGTAAATCTATAATATACATCAATGTATTGAGAATGTTTGGTGTTTTGCTTTTTATTTTTATTCACTATAGATACATCATTTAATTTGACGGAGTCAGTCGATCTGTTTGAAGAGGTTAATTCAGCAGACTTAATTTTAAATGATATTTGGATACATAATTCTCGATTAATAAATGGAATACAGTATGGTGTAAATGTGGAAAATCCTGAATGATTCATTGATCTTGCTCATTACAATTTTGTAAGCACCAGATTAATCACCCCAGAAGGATATACATAATTCCAGTAGAATCAGTTTCTTCAATACAAGATCTCTCTAGAGAATACAAAGGATTTTTAGAATATAGTCAAGGTACATATGAAATCCAAATTACATATGGGGACAATACCTCAAAAAAACATTTGTGTACCATAATTCAGATTAACAGGTAATGAAATTAATAATCAAGGTGTACTCGCATATCAAATACTAATTAATAATCAGGATGTAAATAAAACAAACAAAGATTAAAAAAATTCTAAATTAAACAAACATTCTGGAATATGCAATCATCAGATTTAAGATGTTTTTATCAATCCTTCTTTAATCAAGAATTGAATTCCTTGTACAAATGAAGAGTCATCAATCAAACCATCTGCCCACCAGCCTGCATTATTCTTAATCCAAGGCGGGATTTCATTTGTACTTTCATCAGAATTTTGAATTGTCGGTGGAACTGATATCAATCCTTCTTTAATCAAGAATTGAATTCCTTGTACAAATGAAGAGTCATCAATCAAACCATCTGCCCACCAGCCTGCATTATTCTTAATCCAAGGCGGGATTTCATACTTTGATGACATTTCGCTCATAGTAATATTAATTATTTTTTGTTCACCAGGAAATAACAAAAAAGGTTCTGACCGGATTACACTTTGATCAGGTAAAATTGCTTCTGCAACATATGGTTCTCTGGTAGTTGGAAGAACGTCTACCCATTCCGTAAAACCATTTTCAGCAGAAAAGGTATATTTCCAGTTTTTGATCAGAGCCCCAATTACAAATTGATTTTTATCATCAGTAACTACAAATTTTATTTTTCCCATCTCTGGAATTTTTAATTTTTTTACAATTACACTATTTTCTTTTAATAGTTCTCGATCAGTTACAAAGAAAATTCTGCCATCCAGATAAATCTCTGTAAAATAATAATGTTCAGGAGGAAGTGAAATCCAAAAAGTTTCAGAATCAAATAATGTTGTAAAATCAGGTTGAATCTTTTTAATCAATTTTTCATAAGAATCTTGAAAAATAAGAATATCAAATTGCTGATTTTCAAAGTTATACAGATTTGAATTGAGTATTTTTAGCACCAAAGAGGAAGATATCTCTTTTGGAAATGAATAAAGAGTCAAAGAGGAATTTGAAGGAGAATACACATCATCGCCATCGAAATAAACTTCAAGATTAACCGGATTAGACGAAGACATTGTGCTTGAAAATGAAACTTTTCCTTGTTTATCTGTAATCAGAGTTGAACTATCGCCATCAAAATCCAAAACAATTTCCCTATTGTTTAAAAATTCATTTGAGTCAGAATCTAAAAGAGACATGGTAATTTTTGAAGTTCTTTCTCCATGAAGAAAATATTGTGGAGAGGCTTCAAGTAAGATCTGCGTATTTTTTTGTGGTTGTATAAACAAAATTTCACTTATAGAATTATCAAGAGGAGAATCATACTGATCCTTTAAAGTATCATAATAGTCAATTATAACTTTTATTTCATGAATTCCCACTTCATATTTCCAGATGGGGGGAGATGTAATTTTTATTTTGTTTGATAATCCAGGTTTAATATTGCCAATTTCATCAATATAGAGCAGATTCCCGTCAACAAAATATGCAACCGTCATCATACTGGTAAATAAGCCAGTATTTTTCAAACCAATGTTAGAAACATCTGCAGTTATTGCTACCAAGTCTCCTGTTTTTGGATATAATGGAGCAATGCTTACGTTTTCCAACACCAACTCAGCATCTCCAGGTAATGCATATGCATGCACAATTGGAACTAAAATTACCACGATTATACATAAAACAATAATATTTTTCAATGTCATTACACTCCAACTAAGCATAACAAATCTTTCGGTTTTTAGTTTTTATAATATTTTTGAGAGATATAACATAATGAATATTTTTTATTCAAATATAATTTTTACAAAATATAGATTTAAAAATCGGAAACACTATCCGTGTAGACTTAAATTAATTTTATGTTATAGATCTGTGTTTTATAGCTGCGGTTTCAAGTGCCTTTATCATCGGGAGCTTAGATCCAGTCAAATACAATACAAGAGCACCACCAGCTGTACTTATATGATTAATTTTTTCTTCCAACCCTTGTTCTTTTAGTGCAGTGGTCAAATGACCCCCACTTACAATCGTGGTTGCCATAGAATTTGCAATTGCATCTAACAGTCTTCTTGTCCCAAAAC
>JAOUAE010000165.1 GCA_029861085.1 Candidatus Nitrosopumilus sp.
AATCAACAGAGACTACAAAATTATTCATAATTTGTTTTACCCAGGTTTTTTGTTGAATTGGATCAGATGAATTCATCGATAGATTTTATGAAGAGTAATATTTCAAAGGATTAATTGAATTTCAATTATGATAATCATGTTCATTAAAATCCAAACCTAAAGATACGGATAAGATTACGGTATTATCAGTTGTTTGAAATTTGAGTTCTTTTTCAGGTAAGAAGCTACGAAAAACTTGAGTTAGTAATTGCTCAGTAAAAACAGACCATTTCAAACCCAAATCATGTTGGATTAAAAATGTGTGCATTTCACCTTCTACTCGATGATCAGAATTCATACCAGATGCTCGCATATAATCCTCCAATGTTTCCACGCAACGCTTCAAATCATATCCACCTTTGATGAACAAAACAGTATCTTTAATCATTGGAAACATCAAAGTAATTATTTCATCGATGTCTTTTCCATCTAGTTCCCCCCCTAAAGATTCTAAAATTCCTTTTGGGACAGGAATCATTCCAATCTTACTAGAAAAACGGTCCCACTGGACATATTTTTCTAGAATTTGTCTTACAAGAACATTTTGAGAAATATCTTTCTGGATTGATTCAGTTTCTAATTCAGTGACAAGTTTTTCTGGAAGCCTGTAAGTAATACTTCTAGTAGATTCTTTTTTTGATGAATGAATTTGGCTTTTTACTGAAGAAATATTTTTGTCCATCATTTTTAGAACAAATAGGAACTCCAGGAAGTTAACTTGTGTGTGAAGAATTAGGCACCAATTCAATGGATGTAACTTCCAAATCACATTTCAGAGAAATGGATTTTACTCTACTCTTGTACAGGAAGTATTTTTTCCCATCCTGATTGATTGAACCAGATATAGCAAGTAATTTAGCATCAAAGAGAGTCTGCAATCTTCTATATACAGTGCTGATAGGGATTTTTTTTTCATCAGATATTTCCATTGCAGATTTTGGTTTTTCTAAAGTATTATGCAGAATTAATTTACAATATTTGTCTGCGAGTATTTCTAAAATGACCTGCTTTTTTTCATCATCAATTATTTTTTTGGTTTGAATTAATTCTTGCATGTAAAAAGACATCCAAAATTGGTTATAATAGATAAGTCTGCACTGCAAGACAATGCATACTCATCGCAATATCCACAAAAAAAGGAATTGTTTTCTATACTCAGAATCAAGATCTTCAAAAACGTATCTGTACTACATGCAACATTATAGTACATAAGAATCAACCATCACAACACCAAGCTTGAAAAACTATTTTTCATTTAATTGTATGATTTTTTCACATCAATTATGAAGAAAAAATTTGGGCTGGTAGGAATACCAATTCTGATTGCATTTTTAGTTATAGGTGCAACAGGAAATATTCAACTCTTGCCAGATCTAAACACAGAAACACAGACTATCTCTGAGGTACAAACACAAATTGTACCTGAAGTTAACATACAACCACAAATCGCCGAAGCTGAAGAACAACCAGTTAAAGAATATACTCTGATAATTGAACAAACAGATATTCAAATATCGGATACTGCTATTTGGCATGCTTGGACATACAACGGAACAGTGCCCGCACCAACTCTAACGGTAAATCAGGGAGACCTATTGCGAGTAAGAGTAATCAACAATCATGATGTGACTCACAGTTTTCATGCTCATATGAGTGACTATGATCCTAAACATGATGGATCCCCAGTCAATGTGATTACTGGAGTCGGAGCAGGCTCTATGATTCCACCAGGTGGAGAATGGACATATGAATACAATGTGAATACTTGGGGAGCAACATTTTTCCATGATCATGCAGCATCAGAGGGTCTTGGAATAAAAGACCATATCTTACAAGGTCTTTATGGCAATATCTTAATTGAAAGAAATCCTCCAAGACCATACATTGACAGACATATTCCAATTGTGATGGCAGAAGTGGGTCATGACGTCGAAAGAATGGAAAAAGGCTCCACACCATACTTCATCATGAATGGAATGGGAGTACCAGGTGGAGAAAAAGCTCTTGAAGAAATCTTTGCAGAAAAAGGACTAGATGGAGTTGTTGAGCAATTCAATTACACCTTGCCTGTCTACAAGGCAAAGGTTGGCGAAACAGTTGAATTTCACGTTACGAATCTGGGCGAACAAATTCATTCATTTCATCTGCATGGAAACAAGATGATTTCAAGCACCAATGAAAGAGGTTCTGTAATAACTTCTCAAACATTTCCCCTTGTACAAGGAACCCTTGAATCATTCATTATCAAACCAGACAAACCTGCAATCTGGCTATTCCATTGCCACGTTGTAGGCCATGCTGATGCAGGAATGATAGGTCTGTTCATAGTAGAAGAATAATCTTCACTTTTTTTATTTTTTCATAAAAAATTATCAAAAATACGATATTTTAATGTCAAAAATTTAAAATCACTTCTAAAAATAAACAAATGATTTAAAATCTTTGAATGTAACTATAAGGTATGAAATATGTATCAATGAAAATATTGATTCCAGCAATTGTGTTTTCAGTCTTACTAGTTTCAAGTTCAACAAATTTTGTGGGTGCAGAATCTATTCCAGAATGGATAAAAAATAATGCATTATGGTATGGTCAAGGAAATATCTCAGAGACAGAATTTCTAAACGCTATCAAGTTTTTGATAGAAAATGATGTACTGATTATAGAAATTGCAGATACTGAACCTCCTAAAAATATAGATGCAACAGTGATAATTCCAAATGGGAACTCAGACATAGATAGTGTAGGATTTTACTTGCCATTGAATTTAGAAATTCCTGAAAATACAAAAGTAACATGGGTAAATGATGACTCAGTTCCACACAATGTTCAAAGTCAGGATGAATTCGGAAATGTAATTGACTTGTTCAACAGTCCTCCATTGAATACAGGAGATAGATTCGAGTTTACTTTTGAGGAAGCTGGAGTTTACAATTACTACTGCTCATTTCATCCATGGAGAGTTGGATTGGTTACCGTAGTGTAGAGCTAAAAAAACTCCAAGTTTTTTTAATTAATAAAATAAGAAAAGAAAATTAGAAATAGCTATTTTTTGGACTTGTTAACAAATGCGGTCATACGTTCTTCTCTGTCAGGATGTGTAAAGCAGTTTCTCCAAGCAAGAAGTTCTATCGAAAGACCAGTATCAAGATCTGCATTTCTTCCCTTGTTGATTGCAACTTTAG
>JAOUAE010000166.1 GCA_029861085.1 Candidatus Nitrosopumilus sp.
TGAGAACCCGTCACACTCAAAGATAACTCTGTCATGAATTTCTGTTTCAAATAGTTTGGAGAATTTTCTTGTAATCAAACTGTCTTCTAAAAATGATTTGTAATCAATTACATGACATGTATCATAACTCCAAATTTGTAAGGTTGTTTTATCACCTGAAAGAACTTCAATGTTTACATCAAATGGCTCTGGAACTGCACCCAAATTGACATATCTTCCAATTAATTCATAGAACCATTGATTGTCAGTATTAGGTATTGATTCAAAATAGAATTTTGGCTTGTCTCCAAATGGAGCATTAGGTAGCATTATTTGTAATTCTTCATTAGTTAAGGGTGAGAATCTAGTAAATGAGGTAATTGTTTTTTTAGGTGAAATATCGGATCCCTGAAATGATGCTACAAATACTTGAGCACGTTCATCATTATTTGGAATAGAAATTTGTTCTAGAATTTCAGTTGCAGGTGAAATGGAATCAGAAACATGAAAATCCAAACCCTTGCACTGATAATACGATTTATCTCTAATCTCAGAACCAAATGTCTGTTTGAATTTGTATAAAAGTAAATTATTTACAAAAAATGTTGTATAGTTTGTTGCATCACATTCGTTATAATACCAAGATTGTAAAACCGAATTGTCTGCAGTAACCAGATGAATCTTAACATCAAATGGTTCAGGAGCCTTTGTTGGAGAAATATATTTTTGAAGAAACTCGTAGAATCTTTTTTTATCTTTGCTTGGTAATGACTCCAAAGTAAATTGAGGAGTTTTGTCAATTTCATATCCTGGAATTAAAATTGGCAGATTTGAGAATTGTTTAACTGGACCAAACTTTGAAAATGTGAAAAATGTTTCTTCTGTTTCCAAATCTCCGCCTGAAAATTGGACTAGGAATTTTGTCGCCCTATCTTCATTTTTAGGCACAAAATTGGACATTTTGATTATATTTTCTGGATTTTCTTGATATTGTATATTATAGTCTACATGAAATCCTTCACATGAAAATAGCGATACCTCTCGAATTTCAGATAGAAATTCCCCAATGAATTTTAGCTTGCCCAAGTTTTCATCCAAAATTGGATAATACTCTATCAAATTACATTCTCGATACTCCCAAGTTTGTAAAACATCACCATTTCCAGTTAACACTTCAATATCTACATCGTAGGGAAATGGATCTAATCCTGTGTTAATTGTTTGACTAACTATTTCATCGTAAAACCATTGTTTGTCTTTGCTTGGGAGAGAGTCTAGTGCAAATCCTTCTTGAACATTATCAAAATAGTATGGCACTGTAGGGTAATTGTTTTTTTGTTGTTCAAGATGTTCAAATTTTAGAAAAGATGTAAAAGTTTGAGGAGATTCGATTTCGGCTCCAAAAAAAGACAATCAAGAAAATCAAGTCTGCATCCATTTTGACAATCGCAGATAGCCTTAAGTTTGTAAACTTGTTTGAAATATCATGCAATTCAAAACTGGCAGATGGACTGCAAAAACAGACAAATGCGCTTCCATCTATCAGGGAAACACATCATTGTCATTTAGCATAAGGGCCCCTGGAGACTTCACCGTTTACCATGATGACAAAGTATCCAAATTTCATAAGGACGGAAAGGTTTCAGGCAAAAAGATTAGAATCAAAAGTTCATCCCATAATTGGATTTCGGGAACATATGCCGGTCCTTTGGACAAGATGGAATTTGAACAAGAATGGTTTGCAAAATCCGGAACATGGCAAACGGTGTATCATGGTGAAAAGTCCAAATTGTATAGGATTCTGGGCCCTACAACTCAAAGAGACAGTGATGTGCTTGTCTCAGTGGATGGGGTGCAGACCGGATGTTTTTTGTCAAAATCCCAGAGCGTTGATGTGAAAGGCAAACGTATCAGGATAAAGAAAAGACGAGGACCTGCTTTTGTCAGCGGGTTTGCTTATTCGTTAAAGTAGAAATATTTCCCTTTTCCCAGGATGGTCTTGAAAGATTGTCGTCACCCCCAAATTTCTTAATGTCCTAAAGTTGGTGATGATTTGAAACATACAAAAAAACTTTGCACAGGTACTGTTTTCAAGAATAACCTGTCAATTTTCAGGTGTAAAGTTGGGTAAAAACCACCACAAAACTTTTGATTCGGTTAGTGGGTATTTGCAAAATTAGTTCAATGCAGCATCTTTGAATTGAATGTCGGCAAAGCATTTAATTTTTCATCTGCCTCACCCATGTTCTTGGAAATCATCGAGTATGCCAAAGATCTGGATCTTCTCTTTTTGGCAGTTTTGGGAGGGCTTTTTCTCGCAGTCATGAATGTGCTGGGGGCAACAAGTGTCTTTCTTGTAAAAAATGTCTCTTCTAGAGTCATCAACGCATCTTTGGGCCTTGCTGCAGGGGTAATGCTGGCTGCAAGCTTCACCAGTTTGATCATCCCTGCAACTGAGATGAGCGGGATCGTACCCGTATCTATCGGACTTGGGTTGGGTGGAATTTTTATTTTTCTAGGTGACAGATGGATTGGAAGATATGGAATTCACAGTTACAGCCCCACCCATAAGATTTCCACACGACGAATGCATGGAATCATGTTGTTTGTTTTTGCAATTACACTGCACAATCTTCCTGAGGGGTTAGCAGTCGGTGTTGGTTTTGGCATGGGGGACATTACAAACGCGTTGGTGTTGATGTTTGCCATAGGGATTCAAAACATACCTGAAGGGATGGCAGTAAGTTTTTCTCTCCTGTCTACAGAAAAATACTCCAGAAAAAAATCCTTTTTCTATGGGTTTTTGTCCGGGGGTGTTGAAATACCTCTAACAGTTCTAGGTGCAATTTGGGTGTCTGCATTTACGACGTTACTTCCATACGCAATGGGTTTTGCTGCAGGCGCAATGGTATTTGTAATAGCACATGAAATAATTCCAGAATCCCAGAAGGAAAAAACAAGTTCATTGCCAACCATCATGCTGATGGTTGGTTTGATCATAATGCTTATTCTTGATGTTTCCTTGGGGTAAATGTTCGATAGCATATTGCTAAACAAATACAAATAAGTAGAAAGTTCAGTCAATCATTAGCAATTGGTTTTTAATTTGAGCCATTCTGATTTTTGATTAATTCCGACATTTTGTACTAATTGAATTACTTACACACGTGGGTACGATAATCTATCT
>JAOUAE010000167.1 GCA_029861085.1 Candidatus Nitrosopumilus sp.
TTATTCATGCATCAGATTCACAAGAAAGTTTTGATCACGAATCGAGGGTAGCATTTGAGTGATCTGATTTGCAAATTCGTCAGCCCATAGTGGCAGTTCTTGGTCACGTAGACTCTGGAAAAACATCCCTCTTAGATAGAATACGCGGTACAGGTGTTCAAGGTAGGGAGGCAGGTGGAATCACTCAACACATTGGCGCAAGCTTTCTTCCAACTGAAACAATCAAAGAAATGTGTGGTCCATTATACAAAAAACTTGAACAATCCGAAAACAAGGTTCCTGGAATCTTAGTTATTGATACTCCGGGACACGAGGTCTTTACAAATCTTCGTTCTAGAGGTGGATCAGCTGCAGATATTGCAATCTTGGTAGTTGATGTAAATCGTGGGTTCCAACCGCAAACAAATGAAAGTTTAAAAATTTTACAAAGCAGAAAAGTACCCTTTGTTGTAGCACTAAACAAATGTGATCAACTCTCTGGATGGCGAAAATCCGAAACCAAATTTATCACACAGGCAATTAAAGAGCAAGATGCATCAATTCAAACAGATCTCGATCAAAAAATCTACGATGTCGTAGGAACTCTGTCAATCTTAGGATATCAATCCGAGGCATTTTTCCGAGTCAAGGACTTTAAATCTGAAATTGCAATAGTTCCAATTTCTGCACGTTCTGGAGTTGGGATTCCTGAATTACTTAGCGTTTTAGTAGGTTTAACTCAACAATATCTTCAAAAAAGACTAGATCAAGAAGAAAAAGAACCACGTGGAATTGTACTAGAAGTAAAAGATGAGATTGGATTGGGGCAGACTGCAAATATCATATTAATTGATGGAATAATCAAAAAAGAAAATAGTATAGTTGTTGCAAAACGTGATGGTGTAATAGTTACAAAACCCAAGGCATTACTATTACCGAAACCTCTTGATGAAATGCGTGATCCTAGAGATAAATTCAAACCTGTTTCTCAAGTAGAAGCTGCTGCCGGACTTAAAATTGCGTCACCTGATCTTGAAGGCGTCCTTCCAGGTAGCACTCTCTATGTTGCATCAAATGACGAAGAGATTGAAAAATTTACCAAACTCATTGAATCTGAAATGAAATCCGTATTTGTTGACACTGAAACTAATGGGGTTATTCTAAAATGTGATACTATAGGCTCACTTGAAGCTATAATTGAGATGCTCAGACGCTCTCAAGTTCCTGTTGCTAAAGCTGACATTGGCCCTGTAACCAGACGTGATGTGATTGAGGCAAAAGCAATCAAAGAAAAAGATAGACATCTCGGTATTGTTCTGGCATTTAATGTCAGGGTATTGTCTGATGCAAAAGAGGAATCAGAAATTAGTCATGTCAAACTCTTTGAGGATAAAGTGATCTACAGTTTAATTGACAACTATAACGCATGGGTGGAAGAAGATTCTTCAAATGCAGAAGATGCAATGTTTGCAGAATTAACACCTGTTTCTAAATTTAGTTTTCTTAAAGGAATGGTTTTCAGAAATAATAATCCTGCAGTATTTGGAGTACGTGTAGATGTTGGAACTCTAAAACATAAAATTCCATTTATGAACATGGCAGGACGAAAGGTAGGAAACATACACCAGCTTCAACTTGATAAAAAGACAGTATCTACTGCAAAAACAGGGGATGAGGTTGCCTGTTCTGTTAAGGATGTTACAATTGGAAGGCAGATTTTTGAAGAAGAAGTTTACTATACGTTTCCTCCATCACATGAAGCAAAATTACTACTTAACAAATTCATGCATAAGCTAAGTACTGAAGAACAAGAAGTTCTAAATGATATAGTGAGAATTCAGCGAGAAAGGGAACCAGTATACGCCTACTAGTTTGAGTGTTTTTTACAAATCATATGAATTCCGGGAGTCCCTACTGCTCCCATCATTTTATCTACAATTTGTCCTGACTTGAACATAATAAACGTGGGAATGGATTGTACTGCAAATTTCATTGATATATTTTGATTGTTATCCACATTTACTCGAGCAAATTTTACGTTGGGATATGTCTTTGAGAGACTCTCAAATATTGGATGCATGGATTTACATGGGCCGCACCACTCTGCCCAAAAATCTACCAGTGTTGGATTCTCAGCAGATATTGTCTGATCAAAATTAGAGTCATTCAAATCTATAATTCCAGGCTCAATTTTGGGCTCACTTTTTGGTTTAAGCATTTCATTCATCTTTTTTTGCATTATTTTTGCAATTTCTGGATCTTCAGACAATGTGCTACCTGATTTTGTTCTATTAAAAAATCTATGTCGAAGCTATTCATCAATTGATTTTGTTGGAATCGCTTCAAATCTTCTTGATTGACAAATGGGGCATTGATCAATGTATTTTGTAAAGCTAACCGAAGTGTATGCGATTCCACAGTCACCACAAATTCTAAGATTTCTACTTAGTTTACCCATATTGATAATGAAAAACTATTGTGATTAAAACTTAACTTCAAAATATTACCAAAAATGCCACCATGGTTTTACATCTGGTACTACAACAATTGTGCATACTCCATCAATTAACTTTGTTCCAGGACCACAAATGCCGAATTTTTTCTCCTCTACTTTAGGTTCTTCTAGTCCCACTGCCTGATAGATTGAATCATACTCTGTAAAGTTGTCATCAAACCATTCCTTGTAGGTTGCCTCGTTGTTGTACCTGTCAACGTAGCTTTGCGGATCTTTTGTCTCATCCACAAAGGATGCCGGAATTAGCAATGGTTCTTCTAGTCCCACTGCCTGATAGATTGAATCATACTCTGTAAAGTTGTCATCAAACCATTCCTTGTAGGTTGCCTCGTTGTTGTACCTGTCAACGTAGCTTTGCGGATCTTTTGTTTTATCTACAAAGGATGCGATTCCTAAATCCTTTGGCTCTGCTGGTGTCGTAGTTGGTTCAGGTTCCTTGACTGGTTCTAATATTTTTATGTCGTTTACAGTAATTGTGACAGATTGTCTATCAATCATAGAATCTTTTTTTGCTACAATATCGAATACATATGATTTTGCTCCCTGTGAATCAGTAGGAGTCCATGTGAATAGTCCTGTATTTGAATTGATTTTAGCTCCTGCAGGAGGGCTTTTTTCTAGACTAAATGCTACATTGTTTAATGAACTAT
>JAOUAE010000168.1 GCA_029861085.1 Candidatus Nitrosopumilus sp.
CAGGTAATGTGTCTGGGCAGCCGTCTTCGTCTTGGAACTTGTTATAATTTTCTTTAAGATTTTCACATTGATCAAGGTGATCTTCTATTCCGTCATAGTCTTCATCATACCACGGAACAAAGTTTGATGGACATCCATCAATTGCCCCTTCATAGTCTTCTTGCAAATTAGGACATGCGTCAACAGAATCAGAAACGCCATCATGGTCGGAGTCATCAGCAGCAAAAACTGGGCTAATAGGTATACTAGTTAAGGTAGTTACAAGCAACAATAGAAACGATAATGAGTGTATTTTTTTCAATGCCTAAAATTACCTCTAGGATCCAGTTATTAAACCTCACTCTAAAATCAACTAAGAATATCAATAGTTTCGAGAAAAGTTTCCATGTTGGACAAAAATCTCGATTAATTTAAGTAAAGTAAAACAAGATCTGAATTCATGAGCTGCTCAGGTGAAACCGTTGAAGAAGAAGATCAGTTAATTCAGATCAGGCCTGCAATTACCGCACAATTAAAAAAAGCAAAGTACGGTGTTTCCGATCATTCAACAGTTGGACTTTGTCACTGGACAAAAAAATCATTCAAGCATGAAGGAAGTTGTTACAAACACAAATTTTATGGGATTTCAACTCACAGATGCATGGAATTTTCACCGGCTGGCATGTATTGTGAAAACAGATGCGTGTATTGTTGGAGGCCAATGGAATTTTATGATTCAATGAAGATGGAACTAGAGCAAGTTGCAGAGCCTGTTGATATTTTAACAAAGTTAATGGCTGAAAGAAAAAAACTGATCAATGGGTTTTACGGCGATTCAAGAAACGATAAACAAAGATTAGATGAATCATTATTGCCTAGTCATTATGCAATCTCACTTTCTGGTGAACCTACAATGTATCCCAAATTACCAAAACTGATCAAGTATCTAAATTCGTTAGAACAGACAAAGTCAATTTTTCTTGTAACTAATGGGCAAGAACCAGACATGATTCAAAAATTACAAGATGAAGATGCATTACCAACACAATTGTACCTGTCAACAAATGCTGCAGACTATGAATCATTCATGAGAATAAACAAACCAAGATATGATGATTCATGGGAAAGATGGAATAGAACACTTGGTATGTTAAAGGATTTGAATACCAGGACAGTGTTAAGAATTACTTTGATTAGAGATTACAATGATCAAAAGGAATCAATTCCAGCATTTGCAGAAATGTTTAGAAAAGCAAGTCCACACTTTATTGAAATTAAATCATACATGCACATTGGACGTTCAACTAACAGATTGGAACATGCAAATATGTTGGAAATGGAAGAAGTGAAGAAATTTAGTGAAGAAATTGCAAAACAAAGTAAGATATTTTCAATAATGGATGAAAGCATAGTTTCAAGAATTTCAATTCTACAAAATAATAAACGGTTTGTTGATCGTTTTATTTCTACTTATGCAAATACCAATTAGAGAATTTTTTTAGTGCTCTGTATCTGTGAGATAATTCATTTTTGTTTTTATTATTTTCGGCAAATGTTTTATTGGAATTTTTTGGAATAAATATTGGATCATATCCCCAACCTTTCCCTTTTTGTGATTTTGATATAGTTCCATTGAGTTTTCCATCAAAAGATTCCAAAATTGTTTTGTCACAATAAGTAATGATAGAAACAAATTTTGCTTTTCTATTATTTTTTAAGAGATTAAGAATTCCTTTATTTCCAATAGTTTTGAAAACATATGATGAATATGGGCCGGGAAAGCCTTCAAGCGAATTAATGAACAACCCGTCATCTTCAATAATGATGGGTTTTTTATATTTAGAAAATGCACTTCTTGCTTTTTTTATTGCAATATCGTAAAGTGAATTTGATTGAATTTCTTCTAAATTAGATTTTATAAAACCAAGTTTAATCCCAAAAGAATCCAAAATTTTTTTTGCCTCATGATATTTGTGATTGTTTGAAGATACAAAAAATAGATCAAACGACTTGCGCATATCTACCACGACTTTCTATATCTGAAACCAGTTTAGTTATTTTAGCATAATAGGCATTTCCAACTATAGATTTGTATCCGTTTAGAAAATTTTTCCAAGAGGATAGCATAATTTTAGCGTGAGCACTATTGAGAATTTCTTTGATTAATCTCAAATCAACAGCATGATCCTCAGATTTCATTGTATTTTGAGACAATCCAAAATCAATAACAAAGACAGTATTTTTAAATAAAATAAAATTTGAAGTTGTTAAATCACCATGCATAACCCCGTTTTTGTGCAATGTGCCAACCAATTTTCCAATATCTTTAGATACTTCAACAATTTTTGATTCAGATAAATCATGAACAGGCGTTCCAGGAATTTCTTGCATCATAATTGAAGTGGTTTTCAGATTTACAAAATAAATTAGAGGTGTATGAATTCCAAATGATTTGACAAATGAAATCATTTGACATTCTTTGATTGTTCTTTGTTTACGTATTTTTAAATCAAGTAAAGAATTTCGGTAATTTTTTATTTTTCTAATTTTCAAAATTGCTTTGGAATTTTGCCATTTAGTTTGATATAGATCTGCTTCTGCACCTTTTTTCAATAATTTCATTAACGTTATATTAAAAGGAATTCAATAAAAGTTAATCATGGATGAAGGGGAAAAAAGAATAAAACAAGAAGACTGTAGCGAGGATAAACTAGGTGCAGGCATCCTAACATTGACAAATAAAAGATTGGCATTTGATAAAACTAATGCAAGAATAATGGATTTTTCAAAACACTTTGGAGATACGGTGTTAGATATTTCATTAAAAGATGTAATTAGAACATGGAAGGAAGGAAAGCTAATGAAAAAAGTATGTTTTACTGTAAAAACAGATGAAGGTGAACAAACTTACAAGTTTGGAGTAATGGGTACAAATAATTGGTTTAAAACTATTGAAAAACAAGTTATTGAATACAAAAATCAGTAATCAACTTTAACTGAATCCAATCTCCAAGATTGCTTCACAAAAGTATCTTTTAACAAAGTGCCTTGTTTGACTTTTGATTCTAAAAGTCCAGTCCAACAAATTTGGCTTCCACAATCACCTGCATATTGTATTGGAACCACATAAAATTTACATCCATGACGTT
>JAOUAE010000040.1 GCA_029861085.1 Candidatus Nitrosopumilus sp.
GTGCATGTTGACTCATTGGACGTTGACCTAATACTTCTCCTGAAATAATAAATTCTGCACCAATTTCTTCCATGTGTTTTTTTGCTGCATCAAACATCATTGTTCTACAATCAACACACGGATTAAACCCAGCACCAATTCCGTGCTTTGGATGTTTTAACATTTCAATGTATTCATCACCAAGATAAACTGTTTTTAAATTTACATTGAGATCATCAGCTCTTTCTCTAATTTCAAATCCACATCCTCTTCCACAATCAAAATCGCAAAAAGGAGTTTTTATTGCAACAGCTGATACATCAAAACCTTGTTCTTGCATCATTCTAACTGCAAGTTGACTATCTAATCCTCCTGATAGCAATGCAACCACTTTCTTCTTCTCTTTTTCTTCAGCCATTGCGATCTGGCCTGATTTTCCATATACAAACTTTACATCATACATAAATTGAGAATTGGAGATGTTTCTGTATGAAGCAACGTAGAAAGAATCTTCTCAAATATGCTCAAAAGATCGATTGTGATGTTCTGATCACATTTGAGCCTGAAAATCTATTTTACATGACTGGATTTTGGGGTGAGGCAATTGGTCTACTTGAAAAAAATGGAAAAACTATCATTATTGCACCTGAACTTGAAGTTGGAAGAGCAAAAGAAGAATCTGAAGATTGTGATGTAATTACCGCCGAACGAGGAGAGGGTCTAATAACTTCAGCCATCAAAAAAATTAAGAAAAATAGAGTTTGTACTGATTGCCAAAATTACTCTGTAATGATGTCATTAAAAAAATCAATTCCAAAAATAAAATCATCAACTGAGCCATTTTACAATGCACGTATCATAAAAGATGAAAAAGAAGTACAAATTCTCAAAAAGGGATCAAAAATCATTGATGAAATGTTCCAAATTTGCTCAAAAAAGATGAAAGTTGGCCAAAAAGAATCGGAATTACAAACTATTTTGATGAAATATGCAATGGAACAGGAAATGTTTGATACTGGTTACAAATCTACATTAAATCCACTAATTATTGCCGGAGGTCCTAATGGTGCACTTCCACATGCTGAAGTCACCAATAGAAAATTCAAAAAAGGTGATCTTGTAGTTACTGATCTCACTCTAAGATACAAAGGATATGTCTCTGATGCAACAAGGACATTTGCAATTGGAAATATCTCATCACAAGCAAATGAAGCTTATGAAATCGTAAAAGAATCTCAAAGACTTGGACTAAAAGCTGTAAAACCAAATATTGACTGTAAGGATGTTGATACTGCATGTAGAAAATACATTGAAGAAAAAAATTATGGCCAATACTTTATTCATTCAACAGGTCATGGAATTGGATTAGAAGTACATGAACTACCAACTGTATCTTACAGAAGTACTACTAAATTAAAAGAAAATATGGCAATCACTGTAGAACCCGGAATCTATATTGAAAACAAATTTGGAATTAGAATAGAGGATTCGTTGATTGTAAAAGAACGACCAGTCGTAATGCACAAATTTACTAAAGATTTAGTCACGATTTGAGCCTAATCATAATAATTTACTAATTCAATAATGTGTTTTCCTTCTGAGTTATTTGATATAATTTCTTCAGATTCTATATTCACATTCCAATCATAATTCATTTCGCCTTTATGGGATTTAAAATTAAATTTAACTTGGTATTCTTCAGAACTAATCTTTGTTACGGCTAAATCAACAACAGTTTTTCTATGATCAAAGATTTTCTCATTAGGATATTCTTCGCTTATTTTGTTCTCTATTGCTTCCATTACAGTTAACCCATCATCGTTTGGACCGTCATATTTCATCAAAATATCTATAACTTGTTGGTCTTCATCTGACAATTCAGGAAAACTCTTTTCCAAAGTTCCTTTTGTCATTTCTGGAATTACAAATACTACTAACATTGCAATCAAAGCAAGATAAATTGGAGCTCTCTTTATAAGAAATGATTTAAAATCATTCTTTTTTGGCTTATCCTCTTTTTTCTTGTCGTCCTTACCCATTTCTCTCTAATCCTCTAGTTTTTTGCACTTAGAATTAAAACTTGCCAAGGAAACAAAATCTCTCCGTTTTTTTTGGTATACCGTGATGTTTTTTCTTTAACCATTTGTTTCAACTCTTTTCTTTTTGAATAATCTAATTCATTTAGCTTTTCTTTTAGCGGCTTTGCGATATATTTTAGATATGTCTTCCAGTAATCTTCAAAATTTCCTGGACTATATTGAAAAATAAATTCTTTAACTTTAATTTTTGAAAATCCCGCTTTACTTACTTCTGATCTTAAAGCAGATTTGGTACCGAATCTATCTAGATTTGGAGAGCCTGGAGGAACATAGTCTGGGATATATTTGATAACTGAATCTAAAATATTGCTAAAATAAGGAACTTCTTTTGCGCTTCCATGAACTGAAATTCCTATATCACCTGATTTTTTGAGACTATTTTTCATGTTTTTTAATGCCTTTTGCGCGTTTGGAAAGAAAAACAATGCATATTGGCATGTAATGACATCGAATTTTTTAGAAAAAGAGAACTTTTCGGCATCAGTGTTTACAAAATTCACATTTTGTTTTTTACCATTCCATTTTTTTGCAATTTTAATTGCAGTAGTGGAGGTGTCTACCCCTATAACATATCCTAATCTTCCAATTTTCTTTCGGATTTCATTTGTAACTACTCCAGTACCACATGCAATATCTAAAACCGTATCACCTTTATTGATATTTACTAATTCTACTAGTTTTTTTGTACTTTGAAATGGCCCTTTGTTCACACTAGCCCACCTCTTATGATATCTGGGAGCAACTTCATTCCAAATTTTCATATTACGTTGTTTGTATTCTGAATGAATGAATTTCATTTTACATGCTTCCACAATCTTTGATCTATTTTATGTAATCTCTTCTAAATTCGATTTTATTATTTTGCCTGTTTCATGATAGTATCTATGTTCTAATTGTTTTAGTTGTTCCTTTAATCTTAAATTATTTGATTTTGAAAATCTTAGTTTAGTTTCTTCGTATTCTGCAACTAGTCTTCGAAGTTCTGATTTTTTCATTTGATTTTTACTTCAATTTGTTTTCTAATAATTTTAGCAATTTTTTCTTTATCCATCCATCTTGAGACAACATTCTTTTTAGAATCTACAATGATCACCTGATTATTCTGAGGATTTTTCTTGTATCTGATTGAACCAATATCATTTGCTATGATCATATCTGCAGATGAATCTCTCAATTTTTTCTCAGCTGACTTGATTAATTGATATTTTGTCAAATTTGTTTCTGCTTTAAAACCAATAAGAAATACATTTTTTTGATATTTTTTTATTTCATCAATAATTTTTGGGGCTTTTTTGAGCCTGATATTCATAATTGACTTGGAGCTTTTGATTTTCTTTTTACTTTGAACAGTCGGAACATAGTCTGCAATTGCTGCCGCCATAATCACAATATCGAATTTTTTCTTCAGTTCTGATTTTACCGTAGCACACATTTCTTTACTGGATAAAACATTGATTATTTTTGCACCTTTTGGCGGCTTTTCTATTCCTGGTCCATAAACAAAAGTTACTTTAGCCCCTGCAGAAATTAATTCCAATGCTAAACTGACTCCTGTTTTTCCAGAACTTTGGTTTGTAATTGCTCTTATGGGATCTATTTTCTCAATGGTTGGCCCTGCAGTCATTAAGATTTTCTTATTTTTTAATATAGACGAGGATCCAAATTTCTTTAATACATTTTCTAAAACATCTTCAGGCTCTGGAGACTTTGCTTTACCCTCAATCATTTTGGGAGCAAGGAATTGAATTTTATTTTTTAAAAATTTAATGTTTTTTTTAACGGCTGAATTTTCATACATTGATGCATGCATCGCAAGACACATCAAGATTGGGATTTTTGATCCAAAACCTACTGTAAGTACGGTTGATACGGGCGTATCATCAATGCCATTTGCTAATTTCCCTAGCGTGTTTGCAGTTGCTGGATACACTACCATCAAATCTGATTGATTATAATCTGCTAATCTGATGTGCTCTAATTCACCAGTAAGTTTTGTAATTACGTTATTACCTGTAGCCCACTTGAAATATTCTGGTTGTATTAATTTTGTGACTGCATTACTTGTAACACATTTCACATCTGCTCCATGTCTCATTAGCAATCTTGCAAGTTCGATTGCTTTGTATGCTGCAACACTGCCTGCAACACAAAGTACAATTCTTTTCCCGGTTAATTCCACACCATGCGAATTGACTATATCTAAAGATGGATGATCTTTTTTCTCTATCTTTTTTTTAACTGCCAATTTGTTCACGTAATTTTTTTAGCTCTTCTTCATTCATTGAGAACCAGTTCTCTTTAGTGGGAAACTCGCCTGATTCTACGTCTTTTTTATAATCTCCAAGTGATTTTACAATGTCTTCAGATAAATTCATGTATCTTTTTGCAAATTTTGGTTTAATCCTATCATACATTCCTAACAAATCTTGAACAACCAGTACCTGTCCATCGCAATTTACCCCTGAACCAATTCCTATTGTGGGTACACTAATGGTTTCAGAGATGATTTGAGCAACTTCATGACTAACCATTTCTAATGCAATGCTGAATACTCCTGCATCTTCAAGCTCCTTTGCATCTTCTATTAGCTTCATTGCAGTATCTGTTGTTTTTCCTTGCACTTTGTATCCCTCTGAAAGGATCGTAGTTTGAGGTTGTAATCCAATATGCCCCATCACCGGAATTCCTACATCGACTATTGCACTAATTGTTTCAGCCATTATTGAACCGCCTTCAAGCTTTACAGCATCTGCTCCTGCTTTGATTAATTTGCCAGAATTATTAATGGCATTTTCAATACTTGCTTGATATGACATGAATGGTAAATCTGATACTAGTAAGGAATTTCTTCTGGCTCTACTGACTGCTTCTGTAAACATACACATCTGATCCATTGTCACAGAAATTGTGTTTTCATACCCAAGCATTACCATTCCTGCACTATCTCCAACTAACAATACGTCAATTCCAGCTTTGTCACATAGTGAAGCTAAAGTGTAGTCATAACTTGTAATTACTGAAACTTTCTTCTTTTCTTTTTTCATGTTTAAAATATCTTGAACTGTTTTATGCAATTTTAGCTCTCCTTGTCAGGTTATTTTTTATTTGAATGACATTATCTCTTAAATTTTTTTTATTATCAAAATCACTGATAATTTTTTGAAGACTTTTTTGATTCTTTTTTGACAGTTTTTTTAATTCATTGATTAACAAATCAATTGCTCTTGTTACATTATCTACAATTGTAATGTTGGCAGTTTGTGAAGTTCTTGAAAGGGGGTTTAGATCAAATGTAATGACCGTTTTTCCCGCCTTCCTAAGTGCCATGGTTCTGTCTCCATCTTCTAATGGCACAACTACTACATCTGCTACAAAAATTCCGTCTTTATCGACTATTCTTCTTGCAGAATCAATACCGGGCAGTTTTTTAGATGAGGCAATATTTGAACCTAAAACTTCACTAGCCCCATTATTTTTGAGAGTTTTAATGATTGCTTTTTTCCTTTTTTCATTCGTATAAAATAGATTTACCTCAAGTTTTGCTCTGACTTGTTTTGATAGCTTTACAATCTGTTTTGGACATAATGCTGCTATGTTGCCATTAACTGAGATTACAGGCATTTCTGCCAGTAGTAACTGCGCGGCTGCAGCTTTGATGGCACTTGTTGCAGCCTTGCCTGTTTTCTCTCCTAAAAGATAATCAAAAGCTTCTCCTCTGCCTTGAGCTAAAAGTCCTTCTTTTGCAACTAATCCATTATCAAATCCGTTAACTAGTTTTTCACGAATTAAAAGTGATTTGGCTCTTGGATGAGATTTAGGAATTAGATGTGGCATGATTTTAGTTAATTTAATAGAACTCTTGCCCCATCATTATCCAATTCTGATTTTATTATAATACCATCTGGATATTTCTGTATAATTCCTAAAACCTCATTTTCTTTTTCTTGCGGAATCATTGAAAAAATCGTTTCTCCAAAAAGTGCGATTCCACATTTAATATTATTTTTAGATAATTCCTCAACTAATTTCTGCATTCTTGGAGTCATTACATCTACGTATCTTGCAAATTCTAATGACATGTCTTGAAAATGCTCATAATCTTTTGATTCTAATAGTCTGTTTACCATTTCCCCTCCAAGTCCATTAATTTGAGACAAACGTTCTTTGATGAATTTATTTGTAGATATTGGAGAAAAACATATCATGATTACGGAAATTTTATCTGTAGTAATTTTTTCAACGTGACCGATTCCTGGTGCTCCTGCTTTAACACGAATTTCAAAACCGCCATGAAATGATGCCAAAACATCACCTAGTCCTGTTTTACAATTTACTTCTGCATTGTGTGCAATCTGTCCAATTGTTGTTTTATCTAATTTTGTTTTAAGAGCTTGATCTAATGCAAAGGATAGAGATAATGCAACTGCACTACTAGAACCTAAACCATATCCGACTGGAATTGATATGTCATGTTCAATTTTAAAAAACTTGGTTGAGAATTCTCCTAGTCTTAAAAATTCATTCAAAACATATTCTGAAACATCTATCTTATCTGATTGATATCCATTTGATGTAATTTCAAAGTTTGATTTTTGATCATTTCTTGTTTCTATTTTTACTCTAGTAGTAACTCCCTGTTTGATTGAGAAACCTGCTCCCATTGATCCTAAATTTTCTAAATTATTTTGACTGTCATCTAAATGGGCTTTAAAGAAGCCTGTAACATGTGCTGGACAAAATGCCGTTGCCTCCATTGATTTTAGTTTAAATTTTACACAAAATATAAGAATATGGCTTAAATTGATTAAATTAGTATAAATTGACTAAATTCATTCGACGCCTACAAAGAATTGGAAGCAGCGTCCTGGTATCGCTGCCAAAAGAATGGGTTGTTGCAAATAATTTAGATAAAAGCAGCGAGGTTGAAATTGAAACTGGTCAGGATAGTGTCTCTATATCTGCTAACAAGGAAGTGCGACCAACAAAAAAACTTGTAATTTCTTATCCATTGCCCAAAGAGGAAAATATTGTTGCAGACCTTACTGGAGCTTATCTTTTAGGATTTGATATCATTGAAATTAATTCTAAATCCATTATTCCGGGTAAAGACAGAGAAGAAATTCGCAATTCAATGAGAAGATTAGTTGGAATGGAGATAATTGAAGAAGATGCATCTCACATCAACATGCAATTTCTTTTAGATGCAACAACACTCAATCCAGAAAAAATCCTCAAACGAATGAGTTCAATTGCAATTGGTATGTACGATGATGTATCCAATGGACTAATTTCAGACGATAAATCTAATCTACAATCATTGTCAAAACGTGATGTTGAAGTAAATAGACAATACTTCTTACTTGTTCGTTTAATCCGCAGTACACTAGTTGACAAAAGATTAGCTAATGCATTTAATTTAGAAAATATTGACGTACTTGATTATAGAGTTGCAGCAAATATTCTTGAGAATGCAGGTGATTCTATTGTAGAACTTTCAAATTTTATTTATAATTCCTCTTTATCAAAAGAATATTCAGAGATAATCTATAATGTGATAAAGGATTTTAATAAACTTGCAGAAAAATCTATTGATGCATTTACCAAACCTGATAGACTTTTAGCTATTGAAGCCATATCATTGCATAAACAATATGAAGAAAAACTTGGTTTACTTCGAAATACATTAGGTGATAAAAAACAAATCCCGATAGATTTTCTTGACATAGTGTATATGTTTGAAAGAATTACACAGTCTTGGGCAGATGTAGCTGATCTTGTACAGCCTATCTACAATAAATAATCAGTATAGTTTTTTCTTAGCAGCATATGTCAAAACTGCACATATGGTTTTTGAATCTTGAATTTTGCCAGTTTTAATCATTGATAGCACCTTTTTCAAATCTAGTTTTACTACTGATAATATTTCATCATCATCCAATTTCAAGTTAGATGTTTTCTTTAGTTTTGAGGCTAAAAAGCAATGAATTATCTCTGCATTATAGCCAATTGATGGATAATATGTGATGAGAGGAGTCATCTTTTTTGCTGAATAGCCCGTTTCTTCTTCTAGCTCTCTGAATGCGCATTTTATGGGCTCTTCTCTTTTTTCTAATGTTCCAGCAGGAATCTCCAATACATATCCATGAGGAAATCTATGTTGCTTTACCAGAATTACCTTGTTTTCTTCATCAAAAGCAAGCATGGCTGCAGCACCTCTATGTTCAATGACTTCTCGTCTGACTTTTCTACCTTCTATTTTTCCATCATAAACACTAAGACCTAAAATTTTCCCTTCATAGATCTTTGTCTTTTTCATATCGTATATCGATAATTATTATTATTTAATTTGTTTGATATGTTAAATGTAATTTGGGTGATTTTTTGAAATCATTAATAGCTTTTTCTATCCATTTTACATAAAATGAAATTTTTTTTGGAATAAACAAATCAGCTGATTCTATATTTTTAATATTTCTAACTTTTTGTGTTAGCTCATCCATCTTGAATATATTGTCACTGTACATAAATAAAACAATCTGATTTTTTGCTATGAATGGAATTTGTAAATATGATTCAGAAAATGTATTGTTCAATTTTTCTAATGTTTCTCTCAGATCTCCTTTTATCCAAGTAAGTATTGCGTGAGGAATAAAATTTTCAATTTTTCTAGGATCATAAACTAAGGTAAATTGAATTCCATCATTTTCATGTAATTTTTCTATACATCTTGTTATTGTTTTAGTTGACATGTTTGTATTCTTTGCAATTTGTTCAATTCTCTCTCTTGGATTTTTAATTAATTCTTCTAAAATTTCTAAATCTGTTTTTGTAAGATTTGAACTAAATCCTGGATTCTCTGCTTCAAAAATGGATAACACTCTAACATCTTTCATCAATTTCTTTGCAAGCTCAATTTTCTGATCCAAATTCTCCTTTACAGAAATACCACAGACTGTTATTCCTCCAACACATGGTACTACAAAATATGGTTCACCTACAAGACTTGCTTGTTCTAAAATTTGATTGATATTTTGACCTGATACAACAAAATACAAAACACCGTATCCTAAAACTGGGGGTTCAACTTTTACGAAAAATTCTTCAATGATCTTCCTTTCTTGCATTTTTCGTATTCTTGCTCGAACTGCTCCACCTGATATTCCCAATTCTATGCCTATTTGCCTGTCTGATTCTCTGCAATTATTCAACAGTCTGCTCAGAATTTTCATATCTAAATTGTCCATTTTCTCACCTGTATTGTCCTTATACAATATAGAATCAACTAATCTGATATAAAATTGTCTATACCGTTAGTATAATTCATCATAGACATTAAATATTAGACTATTTTATTACATTTGTGGATTATAGATTAAAACTGGCAAAAAGAATGCTGTTTAACAAAAGAGGCAGTTTGCTTGGTGCAGTTTTAGCGATTACAATTGGGATTTTGGTTATTCATGTAAACTTTGTAATATTTCAAGGACTTTTTGATGCAATCGTTCGTGATATTACTAATTATACAAATGGAGATATTCTTGTTACAGATGAAGCTGACTATATCGACAAGTCAGATTTGTCAATTGTAAGTTGGTTTGAAAGAATCCCTTATGTTCAGGGGGCAACACCGCGGCTTTCATCAAGTGCTGAAATGAACATGACAAAGAATGGAAAACTAATTGAAGAAACCAGAATACCAATTGTAGGTATTGATCCATTTCGCGATATTAGAGCATCTACTGTTCATGAGACCGTTTCAGAAGGAAGCTATGTCTTTTCAAGAAATTCTATTGTATTAGGATCTAATGTAGCAAAAGATCTTGGTGGAGCCGAAGTTGGTGACAATGTTAAGGTTCTTGTAGTTGACAGATACGGAGAAGATCAGATTAGGAGATTCACTGTTTCTGGAATTGCAAAATCACCTGGAGGTCAAGGATTTGACTATACTACAGTTGTACATATTGATACATTACGTGATATGATGAATAGACCTGGAGATACCGGATCATTTATGGTAAAACTAAATGATCCTTCTAAAGCATTAGAAATTAAAGAATTCTTTTTACGTTCATTTCCTAATGATGATTTTCTTGCAGAAACTATAGAAGAATCAGCTGAACAACAACTTGCTGGTTTTAGATCTGGCATTGCAATGATTAACA
>JAOUAE010000169.1 GCA_029861085.1 Candidatus Nitrosopumilus sp.
ATTTAATATCAGACAATATGTCAATGATATCTTTTGCTTGAATCTCAGATGGACATGTTTCAAGAGCTGCATTTAGTTTGTCTGTGTATGTTTGATGATGTTTTGTGTGATGAATCTCCATTGTTTTTGCATCAATATGAGGTTCCAATGCATCATAAGCATATGGCATTTCAGGAAGAGTATATTTTCCCATAAATGACTTTGAAAATTTATTCAATTTATTGCTTTAGTAAACAATTCACTTTTACTTGTTAAACTAGTTAGAAAGTTTATGAAAATAATAGTAATTTTATCTTTTTTGATAGTCATTTTTGGAATTTTTATTTTTTCTCAACCTTTACAACCTGAAAATGAAATTCGAACTTACTTACAAAGAAGTGTACCATATGTTGGAACAGAAATTCCGAGAATTGATGGAATTGATGGATCAGGAATCAGAGTGGCAGTAATAGACACTGGTGTTGATTTTAATCATCCAGATTTATTCGGGTGGGGCAATGATGGAAAAGTTGTAGGCGGATACAACTTCATACATGAAGGTGAGTCACCCATAGATACAAATGGTCATGGCACTCAAGTTGCAGGAGTAATTGCAGCAGATGGGGAAATTACAGGGATTGCACCAAAAGCAAAAATTCTTGCTTACAAAGTTTCAGAAGATGGTGAGGGAGTATCATCAGAATTAATCATCAGAGCAATTGAAAAAGCAATTGAAGATGAAGCAGATATTATCAATATTAGTTTGGGAGTGAACAAAACAAATTCAAAGATTGAACGCGCGGTTAATCTAGCATTAGAGAAAGAAATCTTTGTTGTAACTGCAGCGGGAAATGACGGACCAGAGTTTGAAACAATTGGCAGTCCAGGAAGAAATTTTGGCTCAGTG
Organism: Candidatus Nitrosopumilus sp.; assembly: GCA_029861085.1. The sequence continues at coordinate 887 of JAOUAE010000169.1, forward strand.
ACAGTAGGTGCAACATACAATAATCTAACTTCCAGTCTTGTTGCAACATTAGAAATAGATGAAAAACCACATATTGTAATACCGATGGTAGGCTCTTCAAAATTAGAAGAACCAATTTCAGGAAAGATAATTTTTGGTGGTTATGGAAAAGCCGAAGAACTTGGAATGCTTGACGTAGAAGATGCAATACTAATTGTTGAAAGAGGCAGTGATGCAGAAGGAGAATTATTGTATTTTTCAATCAAAGAAAAAAATGCTGCAGATGCAGGAGCAAAGGCATTGATTATTTACAATAACAAGCCAGGTATTTTTTTGGGAGAATTAATTCATGAATTTATGGAATCAGGATATACTCCACAAATTCCAGTGGTATCCATGGATAGAGAAGAAGGGCTTGAAATAAAAGAATCAATTAAGAAAGATACCAAAGGCACCATGCATTTATTTTACAATCCAGATTTTGTAACACATTTTAGTTCAAGAGGGCCAGTCTCCCCATTTTACATTAAACCAGAAATTGTGGCACCTGGTGCATACATCAACACCACACAAAATAATGCCGGATACAACTTTACAAGTGGAACAAGTTTTGCAGCGCCACATGTTAGTGGTGCTGCAGCACTATTACTTCAAAAAAACCCAGACCTTCACCACCATGAAATTAAATCACTATTATTGACAACAGTTGAGCCTGTTTCGGATGCCTATGGACAAGAATTTTCATTACATGAGGCTGGTGCAGGAAGATTAGACATAGAAAATGCGTATGGCGCAAAATTAATTATTGAGCCACCAAATTTTATCGCAAATATTTCATCAAAAGAACCAATTGTAAAAAAACAATTTGAATTAAAGTTGCTTGATGGAACATTAGATGATTTGGATGTCAAATTTGAAGGTCCAAAATTTATAAAATTTGTACACCTTCTTGAAGGGAACACATTACAAATCAAAATGAATATGGGTGAAGAAAAATTTGGAGACCATGAAGGAAAATTAATTATCAAGCATGAGAGTACACGATACACAATTCCATTTTTGATACATTACACACCAGGTTTAATTTCTGTGAATCAAGAAAACCAGAAACTTTTCTTTGAGGCATATCATCCAGAAGAGTGGAGTTTTGCAAAAATTTCAATAATAAATAGTAAAGATGGAAGTGAGTCCACAGTAACTACAACACCAAATAAAAAAGCATCAATTGAAATCCATGAAAATTCAGAATATTGGATAGATGCTAAGATTAGAGTTAACGGTAACACTTCAAATGCATTCAATACAATTGAAGTTAATTCAATTCCAGAAAATTACAACAAAGTAAACGTAATAGATATTCCAGAAAAACAAATAGGTATAATTACCATAATTTTAATTGGAATAGCAGTATTTGGTGTAGTTAAAAGAAAACAGTCTATTGAGAAATTTTAGGACCTGCATCAATTATTTCTGGTGAAACATTTTCAAATTTCTTGAAATTTTCAACAAACATTTGTGCTAATTTTTTTGCAGAAATATCATACGAATCTTTGTCATTCCAAGTATTTTTAGGATCTAAGATCTCAGAAGGTACGCCATCCACTTCTGTTGGAATATCCAAATTGAATAAATCATCATGTCTGTATTTTACAATATCAAGGGCACCTGAAATAGCAGCAGTAACCATTGCCCGACTATACTTGATCTTAATTCGTGTTCCAACCCCATACGGACCACCAGACCATCCAGTGTTAACGAGATAAACTACAGTGTTGTGTTGATTGATTTTGTCTCCAAGCAGTTTAGCATAAACTGATGCGGGCCTAGGCATGAATGGAGCTCCAAAGCACTGCGAAAATACAGATTTTGGTTCTTTAATACCTCTTTCAGTTCCTGCTAATTTACTAGTGTATCCAGACATGAAATGATACATTGCAGCTTCTTTTGTAAGTCTTGAAACCGGAGGTAAAACCCCCATTGCATCTGCAGTTAAAAATACAATTACTCTAGGATTCCCACCAACACTTGGAATTACTGCACCTGGAATGAAATCCAACGGATATCCAACACGAGTATTTTCAGTTAATGTATTATCATCATAATCTGGAACATTGTCGTTTAAGACAACATTTTCTAAAAGTGCTCCAGGTTTGATTGCATTCCAAATTTCAGGTTCTGCTTCCTGACTAAGGTTAATACATTTAGCATAACATCCACCTTCAAAATTAAATGTCCCATTATCAGACCAACCA
>JAOUAE010000003.1 GCA_029861085.1 Candidatus Nitrosopumilus sp.
CAAAGCCGCAGCAGATGCAGCAGCAGCCAAAGCCGCAGCAGATGCAGCAGCAGCCAAAGCCGCAGCAGATGCAGCAGCAGCCAAAGCCGCAGCAGATGCAGCAGCAAGTCAAACACAATCCACTCAGTGTGGATCTGGCACAATTCTTCAAAATGGGGTTTGTGTGTTGGATGAAAGATGTGGCCCTGGAACCCTTCTCAAGGATGGTGTGTGTGTTCTTGATTCAACATCCGCACCCTCTGGATCTTCTGTGGGAGGAATGGGTAAAGAAATGGTTATAGCAGTTGTCATAGCATTTGTGGTTGCTGGAATTGTTGCAGTTGTATCTGTAATAATATCTAAAGCCAGTAAAAGTAGTAGTTGATCACACAACAGATCTTCCAAATTCATTATTGTAAAAATAAATTCTCCTGGATTATCTCATCTGTGTTATAACTATTGTATGCCGATAATACTTAATTCTAAATGATAACTGGGATGTGGTTATCACTAGTGATTGCAACAATGATCAAGTGTTTATTCGCATTTAGTTTTCACTTGGAATTGGAAAAGAAATAATATTTTTATCAATTAGATAATTTATCATTTGAGTGAACTCTTTATCTGAAACTCCTCCCTGAACCCACCAATATGCCACATTTTTTACCCAGTCTGGAATGTCTATATCAAGAATATTTTTCTCATTAATTTCAAAAGGTATGTAAATTAATTTGTCATCTACATGTTTCTGAAACGCATCCATTAGATATCCGTCTGGCATCTTATCGTTTAGCCATTCTATCATAAACTGTTTGATTACCTCTGGAATACAAATGTTATCGGAATCAGTTAAATAAAATTCCGCCGTAAATTTTGAACCTGCATATTCTACGTCTACAAAATATTTTCCTAGTGGGAACACTTCCTTTTCAAAAGCAAACAGTGACGGAATTGGATTTTTTAAATTTGTTATTTGAATTGGAATTGCACTACTTCCTTTGCCTGATTCATCTCTTATGTGAATGATTGCAGGTTCTCCTGTAATCTCTGACACCTCAATAATGTAAAATAGTTTTTCACAATAACTGTATGTTGTTTTTTCCATCACGATGGTAACTGATGGTTCTGCACTTATTGTCGGTAAAGATGCAAAACTTGTTGCTAGAATTAAGCTTAACATGATAATTTTTAATTCCATTTATTTTCTGCAAATATTACTCAATAAAAATCTCAAAGCAATACTGAGAAATCTTTTTTAATAACTTGAGTCAACATGAATTATCGAGTTTTCTGCGGAAGCAAATTCTTTGAGTGTGTGGATTGTGATCCCCCTCAAAGAAATTTTTTATCAGTTAGCGTTGCTTATAGATTCCGTTTGATTTACAGTTATTAATGGGGATTTTACAATCTTCGATATGCCTAGTTATCAAGACCAGACGTGGATCAGACTTTGGAAGGAAAATTCCCCTGAAATACGTGAGCGTGTAATTGGATGGCGTAAACAGACAGCAGTTACTCGTATTGATAAACCTAGTAGGTTACAAAGGGCTAGAAGATTGGGCTACAAAGCAAAACAGGGAATTATTGTCGTCAGAATGAGAGTCGGAACCGGCGGTATGAGAAAACAAAGACCTACTGGTGGTAGAAGACCAAAACATCTTGGCGTTACAAGAATCAAGGCAGATGATAGTATGAAATCTGTTGCAGACCGAAGAGTTCTTCAAAGATATCCTAACATGAAACTTTTAGGTTCTTATTTTGTATATAAAGATGGAAAACATTATTGGTTCGAAGTCATTTTGGCAGATCCAGATCATCCAAGAATTGCTCAAGACAAAGAATTAAACAAAAGAATTCCTAGATCTGCATAAATTGAAAACAATATTCTTAGTTTCTATCACATTACTTTTTGTGATGACTACTGCATATGGTCAGCCTTTATCCGATGCAACTGGGTTGGTAAATCAACTGGACGTACAAATTGGTGAACATACTTTTGAGGTTGAAACTGTTTCTAATTTTGATATACCAGACTTTGAGTTTGATGGGGATGAAAAAAAATTAACTCTTTACATTTCTAGTGGTTTGGAAAATAATTTGGGCGAAATAATTATTCCTCATGATCTTTTGGGAGGAAATTTAACATTTTATTTAAATGATCAAGAATATTTTCCAAGGATAAACTCCAATGAAAAAATATCTTTTGTGACGCTGAATTTTACAGGTTCTGGCAATAGCACATTGGAAATTTTTGGGTCAACTAACCTTCTTGGTCTAACTGAAAAAGATGAGATGGAGCAAAAAGGTTCGTCTTCATTACAAAAAGGTGAGACTTTTGACGATTCCCTGATGTGGTTAGCTTTGATTGGATTTTTGATTGTTGTTGCTGCGTTTACTGTAATGAAGATCAAGAAAAGAAATCAGGTCTAAGTTTATCAATTCATGATGTATGTTAATCTAAGAAATATTATTGAGATTTACTTTTATTTTGTCTTGTCTGGCAAATAATATGGATAATGCAAAAATTGCTCTATTTGGAGGATTTTTTATTGTGGTGGCCTTGTCTGTAGCACTTGTTTTGATTAGTTGATTTAATCCTCATTTAATAATTTCTGAATCATTGCCTCTACATGTCCTGATTGCCCAAATGACACGTCTCTAAGTATTCCTTTTCTATCTACTAAAATGGTGGAAGGCGTACCCTGTAAGGAAAATTTTTCAAACGTTTCAGCTGAATATTCTTTTGATTTCATGTAACTTTTTACTCTTTCAATAATTTGATTTTTATATTCTTCTGGCTGTGAGTCAAATTCTGGAATTTGTGGATATATGAACTGCATAATTTTATCCAGACTTATTTCGCCTGAAGTTTTTGTTAAATTATCCATGCCTAATGGAAATGGGATTTTAAATGATAATTTGTTTCCCTCTTTTAATTGACCATATGTTGAAAGTGCCGCTTTTGTTTCTCCGATTACTTCTCCTGTCTCTGCAAGCATTTTCAAATTCTCTAATGTGTTTTTATCAAAATCTTCAAAGGCAGTTGCAAGACCTAAAACCCGAACTCCCTCATCCTTGTATTTGTTATAGATGTTAATTGCTTCTGGAATTGCATTCATAAAACATCCTGGACAATTAACTTGAAAGACTTCTAGTAACACTACATGATCCTTTTCTTGATCAAAATTTGTTGGAGCTCCCTGTACCCATTCTGAAACTCCGAAATTTGGTGCCTTTTCACCTATTGCTATACTCATTGCTCACTCTTTGCTTTTTTCCATTAAATAGATATCTCAATAGTGGAAAGTGACATTAATTACTTCTATTGTATATGTTGTTCATGCAAAGATCGGTTCTTTTGTTCTCAATTACTGTTCCTTGACAGACTCTGTTGGATCATTATGATGGGGGATTGAATGGATTTTTTTGATTTTACAATTGTAATAAGACCATGTTCGATAACTCTAAATCTGTAAATTAGGATCATGAAATTTTTTGCATTACAAAATAATCTTACTTTTTATTATCTAATTTTACTTTGGTGAATGGATTGAAGATTATAATAAAAAATGGTGAATCCGTCAAAGTATATCACGATTCTAGTGATGTGCATGTTCTCCCAAAAAGTAAACTAGTTAGAACATTTAGTGAGGATGGTTCTTTGATTGATGAATTCAAACTTCTTGACAAAGGAATTGTATTGGATGATGACCTTGAAAATGATCAAACTGAAATTGTTGTAACTTTGAATGTTGAAAAAAAGTAATGGAATAATCTATTTTTTTTAATATCTTTGTTTCTGTTCTGTCTGAGATTACAAAAGAAGCATTAAAAAAGGTCAGTTTTTTCAATGTTTGAGACCCTTACAACCTCAAAATTACAATGTTCTTTACTATGATGATTAAAGACAAGATTCACTCCATGCATAGAATCTATTGTCATGATTAACAACTAAAACTCAATACTCAACACATAAAGTACCATAACCCATACATAGATTTTCTGCGGCTCTATTCATACCAATAAAAATAATCCCTTTTCAACAGTTGTTGATATGTGGCATGATGTTACTGGTAACTAAAGAATCATACACAAATCTTCCTTATGTTTTAAGAATTTGAATTGGGTTTAAGCTTGTTTAGAAATAATGTTCATGACAAACAAATGTTAAAGATCTTCTTAATTGACTTTTTATTCCATGATTACGTTACTTCATTGGTAGCAATCAAGTAATTCCAAACATTACTAGGTGCAAATGATACTGTAATGATTTGTTGTCAATCGGCAACAAAGTGGTTTTGATTACTATCCATTTTATACAATTTTTTCTAACCTATGACCAACGTTCAATAGATATTCCATGAATGGACTCCGTATTGACTATATTTGAGAATAGACATTTTTCTGAGCAATGAGTCAAACCTATATTCTCCATGTCTTTTTCACACACCACATTTTTCTGTCATTTTAAATAAAATCTTTTTTTCTAACCTATAACCAATTCGCATATGTTCTACTCAGATATTATCTAATTCATAGTGGGATTATGCTAGAAATATAATATGTATGGCAATGCCATCTGATTTTTTGTTAATTTGTTTTTTATTGTGGAAAGAACATTTGAAAATCATAATACAAAATGGCGAGTCGATCAGACTATATCGTCACTCTGGAAAATAATACATTCTTCCAAAAAGTAACCTAATATAGGACACGTAAATTTTTAAAATAAATTGCAGGCAGTAACAAATGACAGATTATCACTTTTTGCGGAGATGGAATCAAAATATGAACAAAAAGATATCGAGTATTTTGTTTCTCTTTTAGAACATCCTGATTATGTGGTAAGAACCAGAGTTGCTTGTATTTTAGTTGATTTTGGAGGAGAAGATAAAATTCCATACATTGCAAAAGTTTTGAAAAATGATGAAAATGAACTGGTTCGACATGAGGCTGCTTTTGCATTAGGACAAATATCTTATTCCAGTGCAATTCCGCCACTAGCTGACGCGACACTTAATGATCCTAGCATGTTTGTACGTCATGAGGCTGCAATTGCTTTGGGTGTTGTTGGTTCCAAAGAGGCAAAGGAAACTCTGGAAAAAGCATTAAACGATTCTGAAAAACCAGTCGTAGAATCTGCAGTTGTTGCCCTATCTAATATCGAGTTTATGGAAAAGTTAAGTAAGAACGAAAACTTTGCAAAGTTAACAGGTGGATGAGATTGGATCTTTCATATTGGGTAATAGCTGTAGTCGGAGTTCTAGTTGCAATATCTATTGGATTCATAGCTATGGACCCTGGAGATATAATTGAACCAAGAATAGTAATTGCTGAAGAGAAACCAACTGTTTGTACCATGCAATGGGATCCTATGTGTGGTGTAGATGGAGAAACTTATGGCAATATGTGTATGTTAGACGTTGCTGATGTTAAATTAGATTATCAAGGTGAATGTTTGGCTACTGAACCCGAACCTGTTCAAATTTCTGTTAATTCTTACATTATGCCAAAAACGGCAATTGTAGGTGAAACTTTACTTGTTGAAGTTGAATTTAGAGATGATGATAAAAATATTGTTGACCATGTAAATTATGATATTTCTGCAAAACAAAATGGTGATACGGTTCTATCTGATCCAGGGTCACATAGACATCCTGGAATGCATTCAATTCATGAAACAACTGTATTGAGTGAATCTCCAATTGAAATTCAAGTTATCATTCAGGGATTGGGCCATGGCGATGAAATCACTGAACCAAAAGGAACTGTATCTACCATGATCGTTGTTCCGGAACTCCTATCTGAACCAGAATCTGAACTAACAATTACACTACCTGTTGCAACTGGAATTCATACCGTAAACATTGCTGAAGGGTCTGGAATGCCCGGATGTGAAAATACAAACGAATGTTACTTGCCTTATTCTATTACCATTTCTCCTGGTGACACTGTAGTGTGGAATAATGTTGATAGTGCAGCTCATACCGTGACTAGCGGAAATATTTCCGATGGATATGATGGCATATTTGATTCTGGCTTGTTTATGTCTGGTTTGACCTTTGAATTTACATTTAGTGAAGCAGGAACATTTGATTATTTCTGCATGGTCCATCCTTGGATGACTGGAAAAGTAATTGTCAATGATGTTGAAGAGATGGTAATTGCTGAAGAATCCAAACCTGAAGCATTACCTGAACCTGAAGCATTACCTGAACCTGAAGCATTACCTGAACCTGAAGCATTACCTGAACCTGAAGCATTACCTGAACCTGAAGCATTACCTGAACCTCAAGCATTACAAATGACTGCAATAGTTTCACTTCCTGTGGGATCTGCTGTTCCTGGATGTGAAGATACTGACGAATGTTATCTGCCCTATGAACTCACTGTAGCATCAGGTACAACAGTGTCTTGGATAAATGATGACTCTGCAGCTCATACTGTAACAAGTGGGACTGTAAATGCTGGATTGACTGGTGTATTTGACTCTGGCATATTTCAGTCAGGTTCTGTTTTCGAATTTACATTTAGTGAAGCAGGAACATTTGATTATTTCTGCATGGTCCATCCTTGGATGACTGGAAAAGTAATTGTGACCTAAATTTTTTAACTAAATTTTTTAGTATTTTTTTTATCACATAGTTCTTTGAATTAATTTGAATTGATTCTATGATGATATTAATTCCCAATCATTTTTTCCGCATTTGCATTGTTTGTCATATGCATTAATGTAATCCATATATTCTAAATCAGTACACGGTCCTTGATCAGGAATAATAATTTTAGATTTGCACTTTCTACATCGAGCAACAAAATCATTCAATATTTTTGAACTATGCATATCCTTAAAAAATCAAATCATTGTTTTGTTCAGTATCTTTTTTTGAGATTTAGTGAAAATCAAAATCAAGATGTGGTTACTCTCATTGTTAACATTCTTAGAGAATCGTAACTTTACTACCTTGCTCAGATGACTCGAATTTGTAAATTTGTTCAACTGTTGAATCTTCAAAGATTTCTGCGTCATGTGTGATGATCAAAAATTGCATTCGTGATTCAGAGTTAGAAATATCTGATAACTGAGATAGTACGCCTACTAGAGATTTTTTCCTCTCAGCATCTAGATGAGTTGTAGGCTCATCAAGTATCATTAGGTTCAGATTTGATGCACCAAGAAGGCTTGCCATGCCTAATCGTAATGCTAGAGCGACGCTTACTTTCTCACCTCCACTAAGGGATTCTAACTCTAGAACTTCATTTTTTGAGTAACATGCAATTGAAATATCTCTAGTCTTTTCTGATAATGAAATTCTCTGAATTTTTGTATTTAGTAATGTTAGATATTCTGATGATTTAGCAGAAATTGTGTTCAGTGCCCAAGACCTGAGACTTGTAGCAACGGGTCCATCTCTACTAAAAACATTTGTTTGAATTTCGTTAAGACTTGTTACATATTCTTTTACAATTTTTAATTCTGAAACAGCTTTTTTAATCACAATGATCTGTTCCTCTCCTTTAGAAATTTTTTCTAAGATTGCCCCGATTCGTTGATCTATTTGAGATAAGCTCATTTGTTTTTCATTTACTCTTTTTTTAAGATTATTGAACTCTTGCTCATCAAATCCTTTAGTTTCAACTTCTAATTTTGAAATATTTTTAAAAATCAAATTTGTATGCTGATCTATTGTTGACATTTCCAACAGGTTTTGATTAGTGGTTAAAGGGATTTTTTGCTTCTTGACTTCTGTATCCTTTTGAATTATTACTAGTTCTTCTTTATTGTTAATGGAATGAGCTCTAAGTGTTGCTTCTGCATCTCTTGCATTTTGTAATTTTATTGAGAATTCTTTTCTTTTTTGATTATACATGTCATTTTCTTTTTCTTTTGAGACAATTTGTTTTTGTAATTCTAGGATTTCTTGTTGAAGATGTTCTTCTTGAAAAAGTGGATTTAATTTTTCTACGTTTGAATCACACACGGGACATTTGTTATCTATTAACTGCAGTTTAGATGCAAGCAATTGTTTTTCTTTTAATGAAATTATTTGATTTGTTATTTCTTGAACTTTTTTGACTGTATCTTCTATCGCATCTTCTACTTTTTGAATTTTTGATTCCAAGTCTGATTTTAGTTCAATATGGTCAAAACAACCTTCACAGTCCTGTATTTTACGCTCATTTTCATTTATTTCACGTTGGATTTCATGTATTGCTTCTTTTGCATATGATAATAGCTCTTTTTTTCTTAATTCTATTTGTTTGATTTTATCAATTTTTGGTGTTTCAGTTTCAATTTTTTTCCTTAGATCATCTACTTCGTTTTTCAGTTCTTCTTGCTTTAGTTCCAATTGTTCCTTTTGAGGTTTTGCTTCTTCGATTTCTTTTTCATACTTTTCTAGATCTCGCAATAAAGTTTCAATATGCGTATCATCGTATCCTACATTCTCTTTAATTTTTTCACGGAATTCTTTGTTAACTGTCTTCATTGCTTCAGATGCAATATCGAGCTTGTCTATTCCTATAATTGCATTGAGTAATTCCTTGAATTCTTTTGGTTTTGCATTAATGATTGTGTTTAGCTCTCCTTGCTGAACAATTGATGCAATTTTTAGTTTTTCAAAATCTATGCCTATGACTCTTTCAACTTCATGTGTCATTGATTCTCCAAATTGTTTTCTTTCTCCTGCAGCAATTTCGATACGATCATCGTCTATTACTTCTGCAAATTTTGCTGCAAGTGTTCCTTTATTGTCAATTTTTCTTACTGCCTCAAACTGTTTACTGTTTACAGAAAACCTTACTTTTACAAATCCTTGATTTGTCCCACGTTTGATCAATCCTTTATTTGATTTTCTAGTATGTTGACCAAATAATGCAAATGTAATTGCATCAATTATGCTTGATTTGCCTGCACCGTTATCACCTACAAAAACTGTAACTCCATTCTCAAATTCTAACTTTGTATTTGAATGTGATAAAAAATCTCCCAATTCAATTGAAGTGATCATTCCTTTCTCTCCATTTTGAATTTCTGAAAATTCTCAAAAACTATTTGCGATGCCTCTTTTATTTCTCCTGTTGTTAAAATTGGCAGTAATTCTTTAATCGCAAATTTTGCAGATTGTTCAGAATTTAGAGCTGCTATTGATAGTCTGTACATTTCATCATCAATGGCATTTGGTCGGTCTAGAAATACTGATGAATCTGAAATCTGTTTCGTGCTAATTCTCCAAAAACACCTGAGAACCATTGAGTTTAGCCTTGCTATTTGTGCCTGAATGTGTTCAGTTTCAATTTTTTCTCCTTGGATCTTTACTTCAACTATTGGTTTTTTTCCTCTGGTAACAATTTTTTTGGAAATCTCGTTAATTGTTTTTGATAATTCTTGGTAATCTGTTTTAAATGATATTTGAGGTCTTGCATCTAATTCAATCCAATTGGGTACTGCATCTTTTCCTGAAATATCTACTTCAAAGAATCCTTTCTTTGTTTCTTTGATTCCCTCACTTGTTGTTAATTCTGTGGAACCTGGATATGCGACAGGACCATTCAGATGATTAAATTGCTTGATGTCTTTATCATGAAGATGTCCCATGGCATAATATGTGAAATTTTTTGGTAAATCTGTTGATTGCAATTCCCCTGCAAATTTGTTAAATTCTGTTATTCCTTGATGTAGGACTAAAATTTTATGGCCCGGATATTTTTCAGCACTTTTTTCTATATCTGCAAATTTTTTCTCATATTGCGAAATTTCTGTTTTTCTTATTTTGTCAAATCCTGCCAAGAGTATGCCTTTATAATCCACTGGTTTTCCCTGACCGATATATTTTGAGAATTCTAAATTGTGATATACATACGGAATTGGTGTTGTTCTAATTCTACTGATGTCATGTTCACCTAAAATAAAAAATGAATCGATATCATTTTGTTTTAATCTCTTTAATCCATTACCCATTTGAATAATCGCTGTTCCGTTTGGGTTGGGCACGTGAAAAATATCTCCTGCAAAAATTACAAAATCAACATGATCTTTAATTGATATGTCAATTGCTTGATTAAATACATCATAAACATCCTGTTCACGTTCCTCTGATCCATATTGTACTAATCCCAAATGAGTATCTGAAATATGTGAAAATAACATTAGTCTAATAGTAAATCTTTCTGAATCAATCCTTGCGTTGATTCTACTGCAATTTCTTTCATCATGTCTGCCTTTGCCCAAGCATTAACTGCACTTTGATCTGCTCCCATCACCTTTTCCTTTACTTCTTCAACATGCACTAATGATGGGAGGTTTGTCCATTGTCCTACAAGAACTGCATCTCCAACATTTAGTGATGCTAATTGAGCAATTAATTCACGACTGGTGGACTCTGTTGCTGAGGCTATTTGTCGCTGGTCATCTTCTTGGATAATTTTCATAATTGCAAATGAACCCATTTGGCTTAGTACGTTTAGATCTACACTTCGTGGTCTTTGTGATATGATACCCAGACCTAATCCAAACTTCCTTCCTTCTCTGGCAATTTTTGCAGCCCAATATTTTGCACTGGTGTCGTGATCTTTTGGGATGAATACGTGGGCTTCTTCAATAATTACAAAAAGTGGAGAATTGAATCGGAATTTTCTCTCCTTCTTTATTTTTCCATGTCTTGCAATACTTGCATCTTTTCTATCTTTGAGTAGTTGCTGTAAGTAAAATGCAACAGCAACATTTGCTTGTTTTTCTGATAACTCTGAAATATTTAGAATGTTTGTACGCCCTTCCTTGATAAAACTAATTGGATCTCCCATATCTGGATCTAAAATGTCTTCAAATCTTCTTTGTGATTCTTCTATGATGTCTTGAACTCTATATGCCGACGTTCTAATTTCTTTCAGTTTTTTATCTTCTGAATTTACAATAAAATCTACTTCATTTTCTAACTTACTCCAAAATTCTTTTGATTCTTTAACATGTTTTGTAAATGCCATTCTTAAAACTCGTTGTTGGACATTTGCACCGTCTCTAATTTCTAGTACTTCTGAGAGTTGATCTGCATCCAATAATCTTGGATTAATTTTTGCATCAATTACATTAATTCGTGGAATGTTCAGACCGGTGTAATCGTTATGGTAATCAAAAATTATTACAGTTCCTTTTAATTTTGAAATTTGTTTTGTGATTAGTGATACTAGATTACTTTTCCCCATACCTGTCATTGCTAAAATTCCTAGATGTCTTGAAACAATTTTATCTAAATTCACTTTTGCATCAATTGATTTATTTCGTAAAAGATTTCCAATATTCACCCAGCCATCTTTTTTAGGACTGAAAATTTCTTCTAGGTCTTGCTTAGTTGGTGGAGTAATTTTGGTGCCTGGAATTGGTGGAATTGCAGGTATCATTGATTGTCCTTTCCTCAAATTCTCTAAAAACCCCAAAATTCCTATATGAGCGGTAAATGTTTTATCTCTCTTGTTAATCTCTGCAATTTCAGTACTCTCTGATGCTTCATCAAAATTCTTCACATCTGCAAATGCTGCACTTGATATAGATGATCTTTCAACCAACCCTAAAATTTCTCCTTCATCTGAATTTATTTTGATATATTCTCCTACCGATAGAGCTCTTGAAGTCATCGCTGTTACAAATGTGGGTTTTGATTCGCCTATTACAAAACCTAAACTCAACTCAGTACCTCTCGTGAACCTATTTCGTTACTTAACCCTAACAAACTAACCATTTTTGAAAGTTCTTTATCAGATATTTTACAGTTATTGTGTGCAAGCTTAAGGGCATATGGGTATCCTCCTATACTAGTTTTGTATAATTTGTTCATTGTTGATTTAATCTCCTTTTCATCATGTTGGTCTCCTAGGAATTCCAATTTGATTATTGGTGTTGAATCACTTAATCTTACAAAAGTTGAAGAAATTATTTTATCTGTTCCATATTTTTTTTCTACAAAAATTTTACTAAATCCTGGATTATTTGTTACATGATTATAATAGAAAATATCTCCTGCAAGAGAACCTAACTTTTCAAATTGTTTCTTTGTATTTGATGTTTTTGCAACAAAAATTACATTGTTCTTCTTCTTCATTATCTTCACAATTAATGATCCTAATTTTGCTTGCCTTGTCATTAACTGAGAATGTAGTGAGCCGTCCATCAATACCATATCAACATCATCTATCGTTTTTTCACAGGCTTCAATCTCCATTTTACTTGCAATACTTGAAATATCGTCTGCGGTTCCAAGCCCTGATTGATGTAAATCTACCAATACTTCTCCATCCGATTTCACTGAAACTGCTGTAGTTGCCCATAATTCGATTCCCTGAAATTTAGTATTGTTAAAACTACTATCGATTCCTGCGGTGATCACTTCTTCTTTTGTAGGTGTAAATTCTATCCAATTTTCTCGTGCCTTTTGTAAAATCTGTTCAAATTTTGGACCTTTTAGAATTGCGAGCATCTTGTCTCTATTGATAATTGCATCCTTGTATACGGTATTGAGCACAACAATACTTTGCAGGTTTGAATAAAATCTTTAGGTTATGCTGAACTTTGACAAAACTGATCCATCTAATCCTCTATCCTATTCTACCCTTCAGAATAATTTTTTCATTTGTATTTGATGGGGTGGATTTGTCAATATATCTAATTTCATATTTATCCCCAATGTGGATTGTTTTTCCATCCAATTCTCGAGGAATTTTAATCACAACTTCAAATGTACTTGTGTTTGGACCACTTTCAATTAGGTATCCAGAATTTGCATCAAATTTTGGATTTGCAAGTGTGGTTCTTATCCCTCCTTCACCTCTGAACTCTAATTTGCTTAATGGTATCTTGTCCTCATTTTTTGAATCTCTGTTTGCATCAGGTTCATAAATTCTCACGGTAAACTCATGTCCTATCCTAGAACCACCACTATCAGATGATCTAATATTGGCAAATGTCTTTGTAAGTGGAATTGATTTTTCCAATACTCTTTTTTCTCCAGAGTAGTCAGAGTCATCCAAATATCTTATCAATACAATGTCTTCCTGACTTAGTGCTCTTCCGTCAATTGTTTCTGGCAATTCCAGTTTAATATAAAATTGACCCGTGTTGGGTCCTGTTTCAATCATGTTTTCAGGACCTTCAATTGCAAGTCCGTTGATTGTAAATTCAAACAATCCTCTAGTTGATACTACCTCTATACCACTATGTGCCAAGTTCAAATCATGATCTGTTATGTAAAAATTCACTATTGACATACTTGATGCAGGGATTGACTCGATCTCATTTTTTGATGCTGTAACTGTTTTAATCTCATTATTCAAATCCGTAAATTTTATGGGATCTGATGCCATTTCTTTAATCTCATTATTCAAATCCGTAAATTTTATGGGATCTGATGCAATTCCTATCTCTTTCATCTTTTCTGCTGTTTCAGATTTTACACAAGCTGGCATCCCGTTATTCCTAATAACTAATTCACGTTCTACATTACATTGAATCTCTTCAATTGGAATGCCTTTTTTTAATTGTTTTTTAGGTGATTCTATATCTGCATTGGCAGGAATTGTAATTGAAAATATCAAAATTATAGTGACACTGAACAAAATTTTATTTGAATTCAATCTATCCTTTCTTTCAGTTTTTTTATCTTAAATAGATTGGTGATGAATCATTCTCGAATTTTCTTTAACATAATATTGAAGAGTTCTTTTCTAAACGTGGAAGAAATTCTTTGGAATTAGTAAAAAATGCTGAATTATTTGCAAAAGCGAAACATTCTGGAATTATTAGAGATGATGGAAAAACTCCTTATTCAAAACACCTAGAAGATGTAGTAAATAGACTCAAAAGTTTAGGTGTTGTAAATGAAGAAATTCTTTGTTCTGGTTGGCTTCATGATTCTATAGAAAATACTGATGTTAGTTTTGATGATTTGTATGAGCGATTTGGAAGTAAGGTTGCAGTACTTGTATCTGATCTGACTAAAGATATGTCATTGCCAAAAAAGAAAAGAGAACAAGCATATGTTAAACAACTTACAGAATCCTCATCTGATGCAAAACTCATCAAACTATGTGATATCTCTGCAAACTTGAGTGATTTGAAAAACTATGATGCATCAAAATCAAAAAAATTGCGTATAGTCAGGGAAAAACGACGTTATCTATTTGTCATTAAAAATGATTTACTAGGCAATGCTGACTATCCTAAAATTCAAACTCTATTGGAAAGTACTGAGCAAATTCTAAAAAAATATGGTCAAAGATCCATTAAAGCCAAATCAAATCATTCATGAGTCGAATGCTAATTACTAGAATTAATTAAGTAATCTTTTCTAATCACGTTGGTTGACACGAATTGGATTGTTAGGTTGTGGTGCAATTGGCACTCAAATCGCACTAGCCATTGACTCTGGAAAAATTCCTGCAATTCTTACTCATGTGTATGATGATTCTAAAGATGCGTCTAAAATTTTAGTGGGAAAACTAAAAAATAAACCTGAAATTGTTGAAAATCCTCACCTGCTATCTTCACATCCAGTTAGCATTGTAGTTGAGGCAGCTTCTCAAGATGCTGTAAGAGATATCGGATTGAGTGTTTTACAAAATAAGCGTGATCTGATGATTATGAGTGTTGGAGCGTTACTAGATGAATCAATTTATGATATCTTGTCAGATGCTTGCAAGGATTTCAAAAAAACAATCTTTCTTCCATCTGGTGCAATTGCTGGCCTGGATGGAATCAAATCAGTTAAAGATGAATTAGAATTTGTATCAATTACCACGACAAAACATCCTCGTTCCCTTAAGGGTGCAAAATTTTTTGAAAATTCCAAAATTAATCTAGATTCCATTAGTTTGCCTATGACCGTTTTTGAAGGTACCGCAAAAGAAGCTGTCTCTTTATTTCCTGCCAATATCAATGTTGCAGCATTACTATCCTTGTCAGGAATTGGTAGTGAAAGAACCAATGTAAAAATTGTAGCAGATCCTGACACTGATAAAAATACTCATCATATTGAAGCTGCAGGAAAATTTGGAAAGATGACCTTTACGATTGAAAATTTCCCAGACCCTGATAATCCTAAAACCAGCAGGTTGGCAATTTTATCTGCTATTGAAACTTTAAAAAAATACTGTTCAAACGATATTCAGATTGGCACATAATATGGCAATAATTGCCCCATTTGATGATTTTTTAGAGAATTATGGTCTACTTCCCATTCTTTAAATCCAACTCCATCCAAATTTGTACTGTTTATGCTCGTACAACAATCATCTAAACTCAAAGATGAGATTCTCAGACTCAAGAAAGAAAAAGATGTGGTAATTTTAGCACATAATTATCAGATCCCTGGCGTACAGGACGTGGCTGATTTTACTGGAGATTCTTTAGGACTTTCAAGACAGGCCTCAAAAGTTCCACAAAAAACAATTCTGTTTTGTGGTGTTGCCTTTATGGCAGAAACTGCGGCAATTATCAGTCCCCAAAAAAAGGTGTTACTACCTGATTTGGAAGCTGGCTGTTCATTATCTGATTCGATCACTGTGGATGAATTACGAAATTGGAAAAAACAATATCCTGATGCAATTGCAGTTGGATATGTAAACACTACTGCAGAAATCAAAGCAGAATTAGATTATTGTTGTACCTCATCAAATGCTGTAAATGTTGTAAAAGCAATTCCTGAAGACAAAGAGATTTTGTTTCTGCCCGACATGTTCCTTGGTTCTTATGTCGCAAAAATGACTGGAAGAAAAAACATGCACATATGGGCAGGGGAATGCCATGTCCATGCAGGAATTACTCCTGAAGACGTAACCAAAAAATTAAATTCTATGAACGATGCTGAGTTTGTTATTCATCCTGAATGTAGTTGTACTACGCCATTGATGTATGATGTTGCAGATGGAAGCTTTGATGATCAAAAAGTTTCAATCCTTTCAACTGAAGGAATGCTAAACCATGTTAAAGAATCTAACGCAAAGAATTTTGTTGTTGCCACTGAAACTGGAATTCTATATAAAATGAAAAAAGATAACCCTAACAAAACATTCATTCCAGCTTCTGAGAAAGCTGAATGCCAATATATGAAAATGATTACACTTGAAAAAGTATATGATGCGTTGATAAATGAAAAAAATGTTGTAACTGTTCCAAAAGATATTGCTGATAAGGCACGTTTAGCCATAGATAGAATGCTTGCGATTAGCTAAACTGTGTGCACTACTTTGGTTGGATTATTCAGTAGAGTTACAAAAGATCCTGCATTAAAAAATAATATTAAAAAATTCAAAGAATTCAAAAAATTACTCAAAGCAAAAAAATATGATGAAGCACTAAAAGCAGGTACAGAATTACTAAAAACTGTACCAAATCATCATGATGCTTTGTTTATGATGGGCGGGATTTATTATTTGAAGAATAAATACAAAACTACGATCTTATATCTTGACAAATCCCTTGATATAGGTGCATATGATGTTGATGCATTGCTTTTGAAAGCTTATTCTCATCAAAAACTAGGTGAAAATAAAAGAGCAATTTCATGCTGTGAAAAAATTTTGGAAGTTGATCCAAAAAATATCTCCGTGGCTGAATTACTAAAACAATTAAACTCTTAAATTTCTAAACTCATATCAATTCCTTTAACTGAATTTGTAATGCTACCAACTGAAATTATGTCTACGCCTGTTTGACCATATTTGGATATGTTTTTTGAATTGATTCCCCCTGATGCTTCAAGCATCACTTTGTTTCGCAGCTTTTGTTTTTTGAGAACTGATATTGTTTTCTTAATTTGAGATGGAGAAAAATTATCCAGCATGATTATTGTTGCACCTTCTTTTGCAGCAAGTACTGCATCTGCCGTGCTCTCAACTTCAACTTCAAATTTTTTATATTTTTTCTTCGTTTTTTTAATCAAAAATGACAATGAATCTCCTACAGCAATATGGTTGTCTTTAATCATTATCATTTCATCCAATCTGAGCCTGTGTTTCTTACCTCCTCCCATTTCGACTGCTTCTTTGTCAAAATATCTGAGTCCTGGTGCTGTTTTTCTTGTGGCATACAATTTTGTTTTCTTGGGAATTTTTTTTACAAGTTCATTTGTTTGAGAAGCAATTCCACTCATTCTTGTGAGGAGATTTAGTGCAGTCCTTTCACATGTCAATATATCTCCTGCATCTCCTGTAATGATCATTATTGTTTGGTTTGGTTTGGTTTTAGATCCGTCTTTTTTTACAATTCTAACCTTGCATTTTTTTAACTTGAAAATCTCCTTTGCATAGTGTACTCCTGCTACGATGGCATTTTCTCTGGAAATGATTCTAACTGATATTTTTTTCTTAGGCAAAAGTGCACTTGTAATGTCCCCGTTCCCTATATCTTCAGCAAGAAATTGTAACAATTGTTTTTTTGAATTAAATACCAACACTATGTTAAAATTTTAATGTAATTTTAAAGGTTCAGAAATATTCTATGTCACTTTGATTGCATACTTGCCTTTTTTTGTAATGTTGAGGGTTTTTGAGATTTCTGAATTTGTTGGATCAACTACAAGAACAACTCCGTTCCAATCTGGAGTCAAGTCTGATGACTTACAACTTGGACATACTTTGAGAGTTGTTACAAATTTGCATTTTCGACATGCCATTTCTCGTGCCATCTTAACTTGCCTCTACTTTAGCTTCTTTTGCTGGTTGATCTGAACCACCACCGGCTTTCTTGATTTCTTCTGCAATCCATTCATCTGCACCTAAAAATGGCTGCCTGCATGTAATTCCAATTTTGCCCATCGCGGCAGCTTTTCCTAATGAAACAGCAGTGATTCTTGCACGAAGTACAGAACCAACTTTGAGTGTTCTGCCACTTTGATTAGCTAAAATCATTCCAGATTTTACGTCACTCTTAAGATAATCGTCCATCACTTGTGACAAGTGAAGTAATGCATCAGTTGGACCAATTCTTACAAATGCTCCAAAGTCTGTAATATCCACAATTTCACCTTGAACGATTTCTTGCAGTTTTGGATAAAATGTCAATGCTTCAAATTCAACTTTATGAAATGTTCCGCCATCTCCAGCAATCATTTTTCCCATTTCGTCAACTTTTGCATCTAAAATCATGATGATATACCCTAAATCTGCGTTAATCATACTCTCGTATTTTTCCTTGAGGATATTTACTGCAGCCTTTTTGAGTGTGGTTCCAAATAATCTTGGAGGAATCCTTACGACATCAACTAGGGTAGATATAGAAAACAAATGTACTGTTTTTCTCGAATTTCAATTTATGAATGTTTAGGTGATTTACGCTTAAATTTTCAAAAATTTTATTGATTTTTTAGATAAATGATATTTTTTGATGTCTGACTTATGTTTAAATAATGTAAATTGACTTTTTGACGCTATGGTTGGAATCGATCAAGTTCTTGAAAAACTCAGTACTGTGATTGATCCTGATTTGAAAAAAGATATCGTCTCAATGGGCATGATTAAAAACTTAGAACTAAACGATGGTAATCTGAAATTTACTTTAGAGTTAACAACTCCAGCATGCCCTTTCAATGTCGAAATTGAGGAAGATGTTAGAAAAGCGATTGCTGAACTATCTGAATTGAAAAATTTTGATATGAATGTAACTGCCAAAGTAATGGAAGGACGTTCCCTTGATGAAGATACTGGAATGGCATCTGTCAAAAATATTATTGGTGTTGCAAGTGGAAAAGGTGGAGTTGGAAAATCAACTGTTTCTTTGAATTTAGCATTAGCATTATCTAAAGAAGGAGCTAAGGTCGGGTTGCTAGATGCTGATATCTACGGTCCTAGTATTCCATTAATGCTTGGGATGAAAGATGGTTCAATGGAAGTTGAGGATAATAAACTTCAACCTGCGGATTCTAATGGTTTGAAAGTTGTTTCTTTTGGTTTCTTTGCAGACCAATCTAATCAAGCAGCAATTTATCGTGGCCCTATTATTTCTGGAATTCTAAAACAGTTTCTCGTTGATACTAATTGGTCTGATTTGGATTATCTAATTGTAGACCTTCCGCCTGGCACTGGTGATATTCCATTAACCCTTGCACAAACAATTCCGATTACTGGAATCCTTGTTGTTACGACTCCTCAAGATGTAGCAAGTCATGTTGCGGTTAAAGCAGTTTCCATGTTTGAAAAACTAAATGTTCCAATTATTGGTGTTGTTGAAAATATGAGTCATTTTATTTGTCCAAACTGTAATGATAAACATTACATCTTTGGTGAAGGTGGTGCAAAGAAAATTAGTGAACAATTTAACATGCCCTTCTTAGGTGAAATCCCATTAAACGCCGGAATCATGGCAGGTTCTGATTTGGGTAAGCCAATTATGATAACAAACCCTGATTCTCCAAGCGCAATAGCTTTTAGAAAAAGTGCAAAAAATATTGCAGCACAATGTAGTATTCTTGCAGCAAAACTACAAGAAGAAATGGCATCTGAAAGCACTAATGAAGAACCCGCACCTGAGACAAGTGCTAGCTAGTCCGGATTCCTGTGAAATTACCTGATTCTCTAAGGGAGCAATTGAAAATTCCTTTGGGGATACTTTTGCCTGAAAGTCAAGCTGATAAAACCAATATCCAAAAACACATTTCAGAAAATTCGTATGTAATTTCTGTTGGTGATAGAACCACAGAAAAGATGATAGATTTTGGTTTAATCCCGTCCCTGCAAATTATCGATGGTCAGGAAAAAAGAGAGAAAAGAAAACCGCCAAAATTAGAAGATACCGCTGAATTGATTGTTGAAAATCCTGCGGCAGAAATCACTTCTCAAAGTATATCTGTAATAAGAAAGGCGTTCGCATTACAACCTCCGGTGAGGCTTTTTGTTATTGGCGAGGAGGATCTTTTAGTACTTCCAGTATGTGTTTATGCGCCTGAAAATGCTGTTGTTTTGTATGGTCAACCAAATGAAGGGCTTGTAATAGTGAAAATTACTTCCGAAATTAGAAATAAAGCACAAACATTTCTTGATTTAATGGAATAATTGGGGTATGATGAGACGGTGGCTGTATGATTTGTGATTACTCTACTAAACCTTCTGACCCTGTTAATTCATAAATTTAAAGAAACGCCACTTTTCACCTCTATTGATATTTCAAAATTAATAAAATTCAAAAGTAACGAATTGATTAAAATGTATTTTTTATTTTCAATCTTGGCATCTATACAAACAGAATACTTGATTGGTGTCAACTACGTTTAGTTGTGAATATACAAAATACTGACATTTTAGGATAAACATCATTTTTTTTAAGAATATCTGTGAAGCTAGATCCTGAACTTACACTGCAGATTTTAGAAAAAGTCGGAGTGTATTCTAATAGGTTTTCCATTTCAGAGCCACAAATGCTACTCACCACAAAAGAAGTTTTGGACATGCCTCGTGAAATGACTGAGGGGAGAAGAACTTCTGCATACAAGTATTATGGTGTATCCTATCTTCAACATAACCTAGTTTTTATCAATGTAAGAAAAATCCCTGATGAGAAAACTCTGGAAAATACTATAGTTCACGAATTGATTCATATGAGATTTCCATATCTTGCACATGGAAAAAGATTCAACAAATTGGTTAGGCAAGGACTAAAGGGAAAATCCTTTCTACCCTATAAAAAAAGAAGTAAAACCCCCACAATTTGATTCATTTCTTATATTGTTATATCTGCAATGTATTTTATATTATTTTAAAAAATTTGTCTGTTTATTGCAATTATTACTATCTAATCTTCTTCTACAATTAATGTCATATCTAGTTCGTCAATTTGAGCTTGAATCGCTTTTTTCAAAGTCACATTGTGGGTATCACAAAATTTAAAATAATTATCAGCTGTTTGAAAACATCCACAAATCCATTCTGTTTTCTTGTCTCCTTCAACTGTCCACTTTGAATATTTGTGTTCAGACATGCTAACCCCACATTGATTAATCTAAAAAATATTTTCTTTAAGAAAAAGGAAAAATGTTTAAGGACAGCCTTCCATTTTCTGGATGAAGTAGCCGTTTTCCTTAATTGCCTGTTCAACAGGCTCTGGTGCTCCTTGTGAGTGACAGAATGTACATTCATTTGTAGTCATTTCTGCTTGTTCCTCACCGATTGATTTTAACCACTCTTTGCCATATACGAGGGCTTTATCGTGATCTTTTTCACCAGTAATTACATCAAAGTGCATGGTATGGCCATCTGCTGCTTTGACATAAGTGTCGTATACGTGAATTTCCATAAATGTAATTAAAAAAAGGGATATTTAATTCAAAACCATTAGTCAAACGAGGAATATTTACTTTAACTTGATTAAGCAAGATGTTACAAAAGTCTACTTTTATCTGAAAATGCAATCAAGAATAAAGAAACTCTCAAGCGTCACAAGTATAATTTAGCATTTTTTAAAATTTCACGATTAACATTTTGTCATAATCTGTATGGTAAACATACGAAAATTATCGTTCTTAATCTTGATGTTTGAAATTTTTTTGTGCCGCGGGTGAAATTCCTGCATCTATTGTTAGGTATGGATAATTGACAAGACAGATTTGTGTGCGAAGTCTTTTATTCTTATTCTGAATCAAATTTGTAATGAATGATACACAGAAACTAGTGTTGACTTCTATGATTCTAACTGGAATCATTATGACTGCAATGCCGTTTGCTTCTGCAGAACAGGTATCAGTTAGTGTTCCACAAGGAACTTCTGTACCTGGGTGTGAGGAAACAAACGAATGTTTTCTTCCATACATGGTAACAATTCATCCTGGTGATGAGGTTGTGTGGAGCAACGATGATACTGCAGCACATACTGTAACAAGTGGAACTGCTGCTGTTGGTGCCGATGGACTCTTTGATAGTAGTTTGTTTATGGCAGGGGCAACATTCTCACACACATTTGACACACTTGGAGAATATGATTACTATTGTATGGTTCATCCCTGGATGCTAGGAAAAGTCTTTGTAACTGTGGGTGGCGATATCAAAAAAGATTTGGGCACAATGACAATGGGCTCAACTGCTGAATCAAATACCAAAGTCGATAATCTCGTTGCAAATATTGTGTCTAGTGATGGATTCGCAAATGAGGCGATGACCATAGATGTCACAATTACAGACTTGAAAGATAATCCTGCAGAGCATATTACCTATAATATACAGGCAATACATGGAACAATTGTATTACTAAATGAAGAAGGACATATGCATGAAGGCACAATAACTAACACTCACACAACAAGTGCTTTGACCATTGACGCATCTGATGATGATCCTGTTACAATTACTGTTAATGCAGTTGGATTTGGACATGGTGAACAATATCAAGAAGTATTTGGTGAAATTGCAACAACACAAGTGGTACCAGAATTTGGAACCATTGCAATGATGATTTTGGCAATATCTGTTATCAGCATTATTGCTGTATCTACAAAATCACGAATAATGCCAAGGCTGTAAATCTCTACTGTTTTCTTTTTATTTTTTTAAATATTGTAACACCCGATTTGGACCGATTCTGGCATTTTTGTCTGAATGATTTTCTGCTGGAATTCTAAACAGTGCCAGTGGATTTGCTTGTAACGGCGGTCTGCTTTTTTGTCCATGGGCACCTTTAATATCCGTAAGTTTACTATTCAACAATGGAAATTTAATTCCCTTTTTACTTGCTATCCTGTAATTGTTGGATCTTTTATAATGCTTGTAGGTGTTAAAATTAATCCTGAAACGTGTGATGTTGACATGGTGAAATCTTAATTCACAATAATATGGATTTGAGATATTTTTTACATGTAAATTTACGAGGCATCCAGAAAAATTTCAAATTCACAAAAATAAATTAAATTTACATTTGTAATTCTTAGTTGCGGATCTTTTGAGGCAAAGTTTATGATCTTAAGATCAAAACATGATTTTAGGATTTGAATTTTGGGTATAAAATAAAGTTTGAATCTGAAATCATATTTAAATAACACTTGGTTCGCAATGGTTTTCTATTTCAAAAATTATACATCTATATGAAATATTCAGTTGAGATGACAATTCCTTCTTCTTCAAAGATACTATTAGAATTGGACGATACGTATTCTCCAAATACTGTCCGTGATTTAATTGAAAAGTTACCTTTTACCGTTAACCTTAATGTCTGGGGGGATGAAATTTACACTTCAAAATCCCCCATATCACAACCCGAAGAAAATGCCAAATCTCCTGTCCAATTAAATGATGTTGCATATTGGCCAACTGGCAAAGCAATATGCTTGTTTTATGGTCCAACCCCTATCGGAAAACCTGGAGAAATTACTCCTGCATCTCCTGTCAATATTATTGGAAAAATTATTTCTCCAGACAAAACTAGTTTAGATGATGTTGACAGTGAACGTGCTACTTTTAGCTTAAGATCTTGAATTATTTTTCTATAATTGGAATTTCTATAATGTTTGATTCAAGAAAAAATGCCTTGAAATTTTTGTTGATTCCTGAATAAATTATCCATACTACTGGATTACTTTGCATAAATTTTTTGTCGGTATTTGATGGAAATGCATCTGAATTAGGATGTGAATGAAAAATTCCTATTACATCTACCCTCTTTTCTTCTGCAATTTTATATCCTTCAATTAATTGCTCGTTTGAAATTGTAAAGTTTACAGGTGACTTTTCGATATTTTCTGTTAAGAATAGGTCTGAAACTTGGTTATCTTTACCAAATAATAACGCACATGATTCGTAAGGTTTATGATTTTCTGAATACTCTGATAGAGTTTTTTTATCTGACTGTGATAGAATAATTCCCTGCAAACCTATTCTACGTTAACAGTTCCAATCATCCATGGATGTAAAATACAATAGTAGTCAAAGCTTCCCACGTCTGCAAATGTGAATTCATACATCTCTCCTGCAGCCAATATGTCTGAATCAAACACTCCGTCACCTCCTCCAGTTGGATTTCCTGAAGTTGCAGTATGCAATGTATTGTCTATGTTTTCCCAGACAACTGTAGTTCCAACTGAAATATTGATAACTTCTGGATCGTAATATATTTGCCCTTCTTCTAGAATTGCTGCTCCTTCTGGAATTATAATTTTGGTTGGCTCTTTTGGCGTTTCAATTACTAATGTTGCAACCATCCAAGGATGTACAATGCACAAATATTCGTATTCACCTACTTCCAAATTAGTTGTATCTAGTGTAAAAACTTCACCCGCATCCATTAAACTAGAATCAAATGTTTCTCCAAAGTCTATTGCGCTTGTAACTGTATGTGGAACTGAATCTGCATTTGTCCATTCAACTATGTGCCCTTGTGGAACAATCGCAATGTCTGGATCATAATCTGGATTTCCTTCTTGAACTGAATCTGCGAGAATTTCAATTGCAAAAATTGGTCCGGAAGGTATGATCTCTTCAACCGGTTCTTCGACTCCGATTTGCTGAGGAATCATATATGTGTCAGGAGCTGAGAAAATTCCAAATGATATCCACATAATAATTCCAGTTGCAGCTGCAATTGCGGTAATTCCTCCAATTGGTTTTGCAAAACTTGGATGTTTCATTGATAGATATGCAAAGATGATTGAAGGGAATGCAATTGCCATTAAAATTCCTGCCAATGTTACTGTAAAGTTTGATGTATTCATGGTCATAGCAAACATTCCGAATCCTAATGCTATTGACAAAATTACCAAAGTCGTTGCTTTGGCTCTATTACTGGTTGAAACTCCCCCGTCTAAGATACCTGCTCCTAGGAAAATTAATCCTACAAACATGGTAAGACCGGTTAATGCATGCATGCCATCAATGAACGTATGTGCAATTCCTGCATACGATAATGTCAGACCAGCTAGTCCTATAGCCGTAAGTCCCATTCCTGGCATCATAAGGTCCCAGTTACTCATTCAAAATAGCTGATAGGGTTGAATACTTATTCCTTTTGAAATAACATAGATCTACTAGACAAAGAAATTAAATGGCTTTGTAATGGGGTAGAATGAATTGGGATTTAATGAAATACTGGAGATATCTAAACCTAGAATTGTAGTTCTTTTAGTAATTACCGCAGTTACATCCATGTATGCTGCAAGTAAACTAGTTCCTGGTACTCCTGAACTGGAATATTGGTCATATTTGCACATTATTATTGCAGGGGCATTGGCATCTGCAGGTTCTAGTGCGCTAAATCACTACTATGATAAGGATATTGATCCAAAAATGACAAGAACAAGAACAAGACCTATTCCATCTGGACGGATGAGGGCATCCAATGTTTTAGTTTATGGGCTGCTTGTAAGTTGTATATCTGTAATCTATGGATATTTTGCACTAAATACAGTATCTGCTTTCTTTATTGCAATTGGTATTTTCTCATATGTGATCATTTATACAGTTTGGTTAAAACGAAAAAATTCTTCAAATATTGTAATTGGTGGAATTGCAGGTAGTGCTGCAGCTTGGGCAGGATGGGCAGCAGCTACTGGCAGTATGGATTTGTTAGGATTCTTAGTTGGATTCTTGGTGTTTGTTTGGACTCCTTCTCACTTTTGGTGTCTTGCAATGAAAATTAAAGATGAATATGCGCAAGCAGGAGTTCCAATGCTTCCTGTAGTAATTGGTATGCACAAAACATCCAAATTTATTTTGGGCAATACGTTAATTTTAATTCCTTATTCATTATTACTTTCATTTATTCCAGATGGCATGGGAATTGTTTACACTGTTATTGCATTAGTCTCAGGAGGATTGATGCTTGCATACCACTACAAACTAACAAAGAATCCTACATCTGAATTTGCTTGGAAAGCATACAAGGTAACTGCTCCGTATCTCACAATAATT
>JAOUAE010000170.1 GCA_029861085.1 Candidatus Nitrosopumilus sp.
ACTTCATTAATTTCTAAAATCAATGGCCAGATAATTTCACTCCACACAAATCTTCTGTTTTCTGTAGCTGAAGCATACTTTCCTTTTTCACTCAACATTAATAACATCTGGAAAAGATGCTATATCTTAATAGTTGTCTCAAAGGGAAATCCAAGAATCATTAGATATGTTAGAAAAAGATTGGGATCTTGATCCAATTTTAAGGAAATTTATGTTAGGTAAAATTACTGATGTGTCTGATTATGCTATTAAAGTTAAAGATGTAATTTTTCACGTCCCTTATCTTATTTCTGAAAAAAAATATATTTTATGGACATGCTTTTGGCCTGATTGTCATAATTGTTGTGATAGACAAGGTAGACTCCCACTAACTTCTGATGATTTGATCACGATTGGGAAAGGTTTGAAATACAAGAATTCTTCAGATTTTATTAAAAATGAAACACTTACTGTAACTTATCAGGAACCTGGACCATCTGGGCAAATGACTACAATGACGACTATTAATCTGAAAAGAAAAAATGATGAGACTGAATCTGAGGATGGAACTCATATTTCATGTAGATTTTTAGATGATAAGGGTGGATGCAGTATGCATCCTGACAGGCCTGGAGTTTGTTACTTGTATCCATTTGCAAGTTGGCTGGAAAATGAAAAAGGAAAAGCGCGCGTACATGCCACTTATCAGTTTACAGGAGATTGCCCGGGATTCTACCTTGCAGATAATTTAGATCAAATGACAGATGAGCTCAAAGCATATTCCACTACTATCTATGACTATAACATGGCATCTAATCGTACAAGTCGAGAAGGATTCAGTTCTGTAAGTTTTAGCTAGGCTTTAGCTACTTTCATCAAATCTGCAATTTTTATATCCATTCCAAACCTGTCTTCATGCTTTTTCATGTATATGAAAATTGACATAAAGTCTGGTAATGCCTTTAAGAAGCTGAAATCTTTTTGAATTTTTGCTCTTACAAAATTAAACACTTTGGCATAAACTTTGTAGTGTTTCTCTATTGCTTTTTCATATGCTTTGAAATCATGCATGTTTTCAAGGAAAATCTCAACACATTGCATGGATGGAATGATTCCCTCTCCTAGCAATGCATATACAGTTCCGATTGATTCTCCAACTCCGACTACTTTACCTGAATAATACGGTTTACATCTATCTGGGGTTGCTAGTCTGATTGGGCGTCCCTTGGTGGCAATTATTTTTCCTCCATGTTTTTCTAAAAATGCGTCAGTAGCCTTGATGTGATTTTTATTATAATCTCCTGCACCAATGTGTGCATATTTCCCACCTAATGGAAAATACCAAAAATATCCTGACATTCCTGGAAATGGTTCGATGTAAAAATCGTCATATGGTACTTTGTCCTCGTATTCAACTTTATACTCGTATGTTGGTAAAAAGAAATCTTCTTTCATCTTTGGTAGGTAAACCCTATGAAAGCCAGTACAATCTACAATCATATCGTATTCTTTTTCTAATTCTTCTATCTTTGGTGGAGGACCATAAACAATGTTGCAATCTTTGATAAAATCTTTAATCAATCCTAATTTATTATACGTACACAATCCTTTCAATCCGATATCAAATTTCACATCATTGCTCATCTTGACATGCATCTTTTTTCCGTCATGAATTAAGAAATCATCAAAATTTCTTCCTGTTTTTTTACAAAATCCGTCTAACACTGATTTTATGGTTCCCCATGCGCAAATGGAATCGTGTCTGTCCTCTGTCATCCTTTCATATCCTACAGCTTCGTGTTCTGAATTTTTTAGTCTGGCCATAAGATAAGAGCCTGCTACACCCATTCCCATCACTGCTATCTTCAAGATGCTTTGCGATCACTTCATGCCTAATAAATATACTATCTGAAAATTTCTCTAGTGTTAATTCTACAATGTCATTTTATCACGTAGGAAAAAGTAGTGCTAGATAAATATCAAAATCCCCTAGTGAATATGAAAAGATGGTCTCTCGTCTGATTACTAACGTTTCAGGCCTTAAGACAATCGCTGTCATCAGATAACACTGCGTTGCTGATCTTAAGCGATGATATATCATCAGATTTCCTTTGGGATTTGATGAAGGTTCATTTGCAGACTATGGATTCTGAGAAATACGATATGTTGCAATTTCATTTAATCGCAATGTAGGAATTAATCGTGGTGTCAAGGGAACTGCATCCTTTGTTGTGGTAGGGCCCTAGTGGACAGAAACTAATCAGTGGACTGCAACAATATCTTGTGTTTTGAATCTGCAATAGATTCAATGTCTGGATCGCAGCATTATTTTGGCGATTGGTTATTCTAACATTACCTCTTGCTAATCATACATGCGTTTCTAGTGGAGACACTTGTCTTCCCAATTTCAAAAGATTTTTTCCAAACTAGAACATCAACAATCAATATTCAAAGACAAGTCTCTTCTTGATACCATGGTCTTTCCTCAAGATGTTGTTGGCAGGGAAGAAAAAATTGAGGAAATTTTGAAACATTTGATAGGTTACAAGAGAGGCTATGTAGAACCACTGATCTCAGTTTTTGGCAGAAGCGGTTCTGGCAAGAGTACTCTGACAAAACTTGTCTGCGAGAATTTTGATGATGCAGAATACGTTTTTGTTAATCTCAGAAAGGCAAAGACAGTTTTTGGTTCTGCAAACCAGATTTTATCTGATCTTGGAGAGGAACCTGCCAAGAGTGCAAAGGGCCTAAATGCAGCAATCGATTTAATTGGGGATTCTATAATGTCCAAACTCAAAAAAACAGGAAAAAAACTATTCATCTTGGTACTGGATGAGATAGATGTTTTGTTCAATGATGTCAGAGGGAAGCCTTCTGATTTTGTCTACAAACTTTTGGTTTTAGAAGAAAAGTTACGTACTGCAGGTATCATGGTTTCAATTATCGCAATCTCAAATAATCTTGTAAGGAATTTTGAGCTAGATGACCGCGTGCGCTCAAGGATTGGTACATGTGAAGTGTTCTTTGAGCCCTACAAAAAAGACCAGGTCTTGGATATCCTGAGAAATATATCTGAAAAAGCCTTCTCTGTA
>JAOUAE010000171.1 GCA_029861085.1 Candidatus Nitrosopumilus sp.
AAAAGGTTCAAAAAATAAAAAACTTGAAGCTATGAAAGATCTCTCTACTGGTTCAGCAGGTATTGTTACAATTGTGTTGTACATTATTGGTCTGATAATTACTCTTTCTCTTACCAGTGGCTTTGATTTGTTTAAGGCAATTTTAATTAGTGAAATTTTGGCAAAATTTTCAATGGTTTTGATGGCTAGTTTAGGTAAATCAGCTTCATTAGGCTCAAATTCCCCATTTGTTGAATTTATGAAAGATAAGAAAAAAATTATGGCAGCATTTCTCATCATGCTAGTTCCTGTAATCATAATTGGTGAAACTACAGGTTTGATTATGCTTGGTGTGACTATTGTTTTGACTCTGTTTCTCTTAGCTTTGTCTACTCGTAGTTTTGGCGGCATTACTGGCGATGTACTAGGATCTACTAACGAATTCACTCGATTAGCTTCTTTGATGGTGTTTGTTTCTATATGATTGGACTTGTTATGGCTGGTGGCAAAGGCTCCAGAATGAATTTGGATGATGAGAAATTACTACTCAAATACAAAAAACCTGTAATTCTTCATGTAATTGATTCATTAAAAAATTCAAAATCCTTTTCAAAAATAATAGCTGTTACCAGTTGCAATTCTCCTAAAACAAAAAAATTACTGGAAGAAAATGACATTGAAATTTTTGATACATCCGGAATTGGCTATGTGGTAGATCTAAATTCAACACTAAAAACTATTCATGATCATGTTTTAGTAACCTCTGGTGATTTGCCATTTCTTGATGGAGAAATAATCAAAACAATAACAAATCAATATGATCCTAAAAAAATTTGGACTAGTATTCTTGTGACTAACAAATTTTTAACTACCCTTGGTCTAAAATCTGATTTCTCTATTGATTTTGATGGCCAAACATGCCATTATACTGGAATTTCTTTAGTTAATTCAGAAAAAATTTCTTCCCTGGAAAATCTAGTTGAAAATTATATCATAATCAATGATAAGAGAATTGCATTTAATCTAAATTCAAAACGGGATTATGATTTACTCAGCACTACCTGAGATCTTACCATTTATCTGGGCTTTTGAACCAGTTGGTTCTGATATGGTATTTCCACAGGAATTACATGCTATCTGCGTTGATGCATGAGAATAAACTATTTGTAGTTCACCGCATTCATTGCAATTGACTTTTTGAAACTTGCTAGATGGTTTCGGAATTCCAATATGATCTTTCTTCATGCTGCCACCAACTCGAATTTCTTAATTCTAACACCTGTTTTATTGTATTTCTTTTTACAAACAGTGCATGTCATGATAGGAGTAACTTTCTTAGTAACTTTGGCTGGCTTTGCTAGTTTTGGGAACTTCTGTCCGCCATATCCTTTTTTACGTTCTGCATGTCTGCGTTCACCTCTTGCAGAACCACGTCTTTTTCCAGCCTTGTAAATGGAGACCTTTTGTTCAGTATGTGTTTTACATTTTGCACAATACTTTCTGATCACCTTAGGAATGTTCATATCAACAAGACCTCTTCGACCGTAATTTAAGCATTGAATCTATAATAGGCGCAAAAACCAATTAAAAGTCATGACTTCTAGTCTAGCAAACTCGATCCAATCTTTAAATTCTGTAGCAATGGGTGACAAAAAAGCCGATCTAATTTTAAAAAATTGCAATTTATTGTCTGTCTATACTAGAGAAATTATTCCAAAAATCCAAATTGCTATCACTAATGATAGAATTGCATATGTTGGCCCTGATGCTACACATACACTTGGTTCTAAAACTACAGTAATTGATGTAAAGGAAAAATATGTCAGTCCTGGTTTTGCCGATCCACATTTGCATATTGATCAATTTGTATTGCCATCTGAATTTGCAAAAAAGGCTCTTCTTTGTGGTGTTACTTCTCTTTTTTCTGATCCAATTGATATTGTTAGTGTTGCAGGATATAGGGGGTTTCTAGAATTTCTCAAACTTGGTGAAAATCTTCCAATTCGAATCTTTCAGGTAGTTCCAGGAGGTCTTCCAGTTGATGCAAAATTTAGTAACAGTAAATCTCTCTCATTATCGCAAGAAAAATCTGCAGTCAAACATCCCCACGTTCTTGGTCTGGGTGAAGTTTTTTCATGGACAAAAGTCATTCTTCGTGATCCTAACACCATGAAATCACTCTCATCGATGCTTGAGTGCGATTGCATAATTAATGGACATACTGCAGGTGCAAGTGAAAAAAAACTTAACGCATATGTTTCATCTGGAATCCTATCTTGTCATGAACCGATCAATTTTGATCAAGTTCTAGAAAGATTACGTCTTGGAATGTGGATAATGATTAGGGAGGGTTCTATTCGACGCGATTTGAAGGAAATAATTCCACGTGTTTTATCTCATGGAACATATCTTAATCGCTTAATGTTTTGTTCTGATGGACTTGATCCGCTTGACATTACCAAATTTGGTCACATTGATCATTGTATACGTGAATCAATCAAACTCGGCCTAAAACCTATAGATGCAATTACGATGGCATCTAAGAATAACTTTGATTATTATAATATGGGAAAAGATCTTGGTGGAATAGCCCCTGGAAAACTAGCTGATATTCTAATTTTTAATGACTTGAAATCATTTAAGCCAAACAAAGTCTTTGTTGGAGGAAAACTTGTAGTCTCTAATGGAAGTATTGTAACTCCTATCAAGAAAAAAATAATTTCTCCTTGGATTAAAAAAACTGTTAAACTAAAAAACTTCTCAAAAAATGATTTCCTTATAAAATCAAAAAAGAAACAAGTTCTTGCAAATACCATTTTTATGCAAACTGAAATTATTACAAAGATGGGCTCTGCTGAGCTTCACGCAAAAGACGGCCATGTCTCTGCCTCATTGGATTCTGACATTTGGAAAGTTGCAGCTTTTGATAGAATTCATGGAACTAATCGACATTCTATTGGATTTCTTGAAAATTTTGGTGCTGATATAGGTGCATTTGCTTCTACGTGGAGTTTTCATGAAAATGATATGATAGTTATTGGTTCAAATGATTCTGATATGGCACTCGCTTCCAAT